>NZ_JBDPMH010000009.1:0-240772 GCF_039871735.1 Plantactinospora sp. B24E8 | reverse complement strand
TCGCGCTGATCCGCTCCTACCTCGCCACCGCCACCGCACACGGCCGCAACATCATCAACGCCCTCACCGAACTCGCCGCCGGCCGTCCCTGGCTACCCACCGCCGTAACCACCACCTGATCAGTCACCGCAAAAATATACCGATCGGTAACAAGAAGTGGTAACATCTCCGGCACGACGTGCAGGTTACCTGCTCCCTGTGACGCGTTATTTCTGCTGAACGTCGCCAATCGTCATTGTGGCCAGGGTCACGACATCCGAAGGGTGTTGACGGCGCAATGTCCGATCGCTGCCGTCTGCCCGGATTTCCCTGTTCGTCGGCGTGTTCGGTCCTGCTCTCGCTGGCTCGCCCGCCGCCTCGGGCGCCAGGGTTTCCGCCGGTGGCACCGCATGCGATGTCGGTCGCCGACAATGTCGGGTATCCGTCCCACCGACGGGGTCGTCAATCGGGTACGGCCCCGGAAAGCTCGGCCGTCACCCTGTTCTCCGAGTTGCCGGCAAATCGTTTCCGGCCGGCGCTGCGATGATGAGGGAAACGGCGACCGGACCCTGCGCGGAGACACAAAGGCGCCGGCCCGTTGTCGAATGTCGCCGGCGGATCGGACGGCGTCCGGTGGAAACCTCGCCCCGATCGCGGTACATTCTCGTCCATTGTCGTCCTGCGCCGACGGAGGTACGGCGTCGGCGCCCACCGGACACCGGCCCGACCACCCGTCCCACCTGGCTTTTGTTGATCTCCGTCTGGTCAGTGGAGTGTGCGTCGTCGTGGATCTCCGACAGGTACGCCGGTTGGCGGAACGGTCCGGCAACTTCGGCTTCCTGGCGGCGCAGCCACTGCTGCTCTGCTACGGCGCGGGCGCGGAGTCGCTGGTCTATCGTGATCCAGTCAGGTCAATGACCGCCGCCCGTGCCTTTGGTGAAATCCTCGCCCAGGACCTGGTACGCCGCACCAACTCCCGGCCGCGCAGCGGCAGCTTTCACCACCGGATACGGGCACTGGTCGCGAGCGGTGTGCTGGTACCGCACATCCTCGCCGCCTTCGAACAGCTGCGGGGCATCGGACAGTTGACCCACGAGCCGCCGGACGGGCCGGACGAACCGGGGGCCGCGCTCGACTGTCTGCGCGCCTGCTTCACCCTCGGCAGCTGGTGGCACCGGGCGACGACCGGGGACCGGACCCCGGTCAGCTTCGTCCCACCGAGCCCACCCCCGGCCACCGAGCCGGGTCCGGACAGGACAGCCGCCGACCGGCGCCCGGGCAGCACGGCCGCCGGGCTGTTCGAGAGTCTGCGGCCGGCGATCGAGGCCGCCCGGCAGGAGTTCGACCGTCGTCCGCCGGAGCGGATCCCCACCGACCGGCGGGAGGAGTTGGTCAACCAACTCCGGCGGACGTCCCGCGAGCCGCTCGCCGGACCGCGGCTGCGGGACGAACTCGATCGCCACCTCGCGGCGGCCGGCTGGGTGGTGCAGTCGGAGAACCGGAGCAACCTCGCCGCCGCGCTCGGCGTCGCCGTACGCCGGACCGACGGGACCATCGGGCCGACCGACTATCTGCTGCACGTCGACGGCCGACTCGTCGGGGTCGTCGAGACGGCGCCGGAAGCCACCGGGAACGTCCTCCGGCCGGGCGGGTACCGGCCGGGACTCACCGCCGCACAACGGCCGACCGTGTGGCGGCCCGGTCAACCGCTGCCCTTCGGATACCTGGCCACCGGCACCGGGACGGCCTCCGTCAACGGACTCGACCCGTTTCCGCGTACCCGGGAGGTGTTCTCCGTCCATCGGCCCGCGACGCTCGCGCGGTGGATGCGCGCGGCGGACGACGATCCGCGGGCTCCGACCCTGCGGGCCCGGCTCCGCCAGCTGCCGCCGCTACCCGCGTACGGGCTGTGGCCAGCGCAGCACGCCGCGCTGGAGGCCCTCGAACGGTCGCTGGCCGAGGACCGGCCACGGTCGCTGATCCACCTGGCGGCCGGGACCGGCAAGACGCGTGTCGCCGTCGCCGCCAGCTACCGACTGCTCCGGTACGCCGGCGCCCACCGGGTGCTCCACCTGGTCGACCGGAACAACCTCGGCCGGCAGGCCCTCGCCCGGTACGCCGGATACCGCAGCCCGGACGACGGACCGAGCTTTTCCGAGTCCTACCCCGTCGACCGGCTCTCCGGTGCCACCATGCTCGGCTCCGCCCGGGTGGTCATCTCGACCGTCCAGCGCCTGTACGCCGCACTGGCCGGCCGGGAACTGCCCGACGCCGACCACGACGACGAGGCGTACGACAGCTACGAGTCGGACACCCCGGTCGAGGTCGGCTACCACCCGAACCTGCCCCCGGAGACGTTCGACGTGATCGTGGTCGACGACTGCGACCGCGCGGTCTACGGCCAGTGGCGAGGGGTGCTCGAGTACTTCGACGCGGTCGTCGTCGGACTGACCACCGCGCCGGTCCAGCAGAGCTTCGGCTTCTTCCAACAGAACCTGGTCGCGGAGTACACCGGGCAGGAGGCGGTCGCCGACGGGGTCGGGCTCGACTTCGACACGTACCGGATCAGGGTCCCCGACGGTGTGCCGGGCGGGTCGGTCGAGGCCGGCCCGGTGGTGCCGAGGTGGGAGCAGCACACCCGGGCCGAACGTCACCACGAGGTCGAGGACGACTTCGGGTACGTCGGCGGTCAGCCCGGCCGCGTGGTGCCGGCGGCGCCGGAGCAGTTGCGGCTCGTGCTGGAGACGTTCCGGGACCGGCTGCCCAGCGAGATCTTCCCGGGGCGGACCCAGGTGCCGAAGACGCTGATCCTGGCCCGGGACGCCGGGCACGCCGAGGAGGTCGTGACCCTGGTCCGCGACGTCTTCGCCACCACCGCCGGTACCGGCGACCGGGCCACCACCGCCGCTGGCGACCGCGCCGCCACCAGCGCCGCCAGCGGTATCGCCGCCGCCGGGGAGCCGTTCGCGGTGGCGATCACGTACGGGACACGGTGGTCGGCGGGCGACCCGGACGAGCTGCTCCGAGCCTTCCGGGACACTCCGTACCCCCGGATCGCCGTCACCGACGACCTGATCGCCACCGGGATCGACGTACCGGCGCTGGAGTGCGTCGTCCTGCTCCGGCCGGTTCGCAACGCCGGCCACCTCGCCCGGCTGACCGGGCGCGCCGCCCGGACCGTTCCACCGGCAGAATTCCGGGCGATCACCGGGGACGCGCCGGTCAAGGACCGGTTCGTGGTCGTCGACGCGGTCGGGGTCACCGACGCGGCGCTGGCCGAGGCGGTCCCGCTGCACCGGTGCACCGAACGGCAGCTGCCGCTGCCCGAGTTGATCGGCAGGGCGGCGCGGCTCAGCGTCACCCCGGACGAGGTCGCCACCCTCGCCGCCCGGCTCGCCCGACTCAACCACCGGCTCACCGGGCCGGAACGGGCCGAACTCGCCGTACTCGGCGGACAGCCGCTCACCGGGATCATGCGGGAACTCGTCGAGGCGGTCGCCCCCGAGCAGCTGGAGACCGCCCGGGCCGCCGGTCCGGACGCCGTTCGGGGCCTGATGGCGACCGCGGTGCGGCCCCTCGCCGTCCGGCCCGAGCTGCGGGACCGGCTCCTGGAACTGCACCGGGCCGCTCACCGGTGACCCGCCGGTGACGGGTGCTCAGGATTCAGAGGCCGAGGTCGCTCAGCCCGGGGTGGTCGTCCGGGCGACGCCCGAGCGGCCAGTGGTACTTCCGCTCCGACTCCTGGATCGGCAGGTCGTTGATGCTGGCCAACCGGACCCGCATCAGGCCGTCGTCGTCGAACTCCCAGTTCTCGTTCCCGTACGAGCGGAACCAGTTCCCGGAGCCGTCGTGGCACTCGTACGCGAACCGGACCGCGATGTGGTTACCCTCGACCGCCCACAGTTCCTTGATCAGCCGGTACTCCAGCTCCCGCGCCCACTTCCGGCGGAGGAATCCGACAACCTCGTCCCGCCCGTTGACGAACTCGGACCGGTTCCGCCAGCGGGTGTCCGGGGTGTAGGCCAGCGCCACCTTCTCCGGGTCCCGCGAGTTCCAGGCGTCCTCGGCCAGCCGGACCTTCTGGATCGCGGTCTCCCGGGTGAACGGAGGTACCGGAGGACGCTTCGCCATCTTCTCTCCTCGCTCGGACGGTTGTCGGTCGGCGCGGCGACCGGCCCGACCGGTACGGCCACGCCGCTCCCATCCTAGGAACTCGCCGGGCCGTGGCGGCGATGATCGACAAACGGATCCCGGCGCCGCACACGGCGGTGCCCGCAGCGAGGACTCCGGCGCCGCACACGGCGGTGCCCGCCGCCCCGGGTGGGGCGACGGGCACCGACGAGCGGGTGTTACCGGCTCAGATCCCCGCCGGTCAGCGGCTCAGATCCCGCCGAGGCGTTCCGGGCAGGCAGCCACCGGGGCGAGGACGTAATCGAGCGTGCTGACCAGGCCGGCCTGGACCTGCTGCCGCTTCACCTGCGGCACCCAGCCGTCCTTGGCGACGATCACGTCGTACCGGCCCTTCGGCAGCCACCAGGCGTACCGGCCGTTGTCGGCGGTGAGGGTGTAGCCGGTGGCCGGATCGCTGACCAGGTTCACCCGTACCGTTGCCGCCAGCGGCACCTCGGCGCCACCGCAGGTCAGGCCGATCACCGAACCCTGGATCTTGCCCCAGCTCGCCGGCGGGGAGACGTTCATCTCCACGTCCACCGAGCCGACCGGGTACGGCGTGTTCGCGACCAACGCCAGCTCGGCGTCGTAGGTGCCGGGCTGGGCCACCCCGGCCTCGGCCGTCGCGGTCAGGACCACCGAGACGACCTTCGACGCGCCCGCCGCCAGCGTGAAGCTGCTCGGCGACGTGCTGAGCCAGGAGGCGTCACCCGCCTCCACACAGGACTCCAGACCGCCGAGGCGCTCGGTCTCCGCCGACCCGACGAACGAGCTCGGCGAACCACCGACCTTGTACGCGCCGCAGACGCCGCCGCCCCGGTAGCGGGCGAACTGCGCGTTCGGCAGGTTCACCCAGGCCCCGGCCGTCGGGTCGTACGCGATGGTCCGGTTGGTCAGAGTGGACGAGTTCGCGGTCGCCCCACCGGCCAGGACCAGCATGTTGCCGGCGGCGGCGTACTGCGAACCCCACAGGTCGATCGGCATGTCCGGCAACGGCGACCAGGTGTTGGCCGCCGGGTCCAGGACGTACCCGTTGTCGAACTCGACCGTGCCGACACCGCCGGCGCAGTAGACCCTGCCGCCGATGCCGCCGCAGGACATCCAGGAGACCCCCTGTGGGTAGTCGGCCGCCTGACTGAACTGGTTGGTCGACGGGTCGAAGACCACGACGTCGGCGGTGTCCGTACCGCAGGCGCTGTCACCACAGCCACCGACCACGTAGAGCTTGCCGCCGGAGACCGCCGCCGCGGTCGCCGCCCGGGGCACCGGGTTGGTGACACCGGGCAGGGTGCTCCAGGTGTTGGTCGCCGGGTCGAAGACGTCGACCGTGGCCACCGGCGTCGACCCGGCACCCCAGCCACCGACGGCGTAGATCTTGCCGTTGATCGCGCCGAGCGCCGGCTTCGACCGGGCGGTGGGCAGGTCCGGCAGGGCACTCCAGGTGTCGGCCGACGGGTCGTACACCCAGGTCTTGCGCTCGTTGCCGGTGCCGCTGCCGCCGCCGACCGAGTAGACCCGGCCGTTCAGGGTCACCGTCGAGTTGTCGAAGACCGCCGCCGGGGCGTTCGCGACCCGGGTCCAGGCGTCGTCGACCAGCGGAGCCGCCGCGGCCGAGTTCGTCGGGGCGCCGTACGCGATGCCGGTGGCCGCCTTGCTGATCCCCTTCATCTTGTACTCGACGAGTTCCGCGCCCCTGGCCGAGAGCAGGTCGAAGCCGCCCGACCGTTCCAGCAGCTCCACCGTTGCCGGCGCGTTGCCGGTGTTGGTGACCGTCACCTTGACGGTGCGGGTGCTGCCGTACGGCTGGTGCATCTCGATCTCGCTCCGGTCCAGCGTCAGCCGGGCGGCCTTGAGCGCGAAGTCGGCCCGCTTGGTGCTGTCGGCGTCCACCGTCACGTTCTTGGTGAACGCCCGGAACGGCGGCAGGCTGGCGGTGAAGGACTGCTGTCCGCTGAGGCTGGAGAAGAGCCAGTAGAAGCCGTCCGGGATGTTCGGGTCGTCCGGCGTCGGCGCCGAGACCCCCTTGTCGGTCGGGGCGGCGTCGCTGGTCACCGTCACCCCGTTGACCGCCGCGCCGGTGTTGGAGTCGGTGGTGAAGCCGACCACCAGGCCGCCGGGCTTCGGGGTGCAGAGCCGGTTGACCACCTGGACGTTGTCCACCTGCCACCACCAGGCGAAGGTGCCCTTGAACCGGAACCGGACCCGCACCTCGGCCGCGCCGGCCGCCGCGTCGAGCGGGATCTCCTCGACCCGGGGGCCACGCCGGCTGACCGTCTGGTGCCAGACGTTGGTCCAGGTGGTGCCGCCGTCGGTGGAGACGTCGACGTCGGCGGTGTCGCTGACCCCGACCGCCCGCCAGTCGCTGTTGAACCTCAGCAGCGGCGCGCCGGTCCCGGAGAGGTCCAGAGTCGGCGTGACCAGGTCGGTGTCCTGGGTGTTTCCGCTGCCCAGCGCGTCACTGTCGATGATCGCGAAGTTGCCGCTGCCGCCGGTCAGGTTGCCCCGCGCCCGGGTGTCGGTGAAGGTCCAACCGCCGCTGGTGGTGCGGTTCACCACCGACCAGCCGTCCGGCGCGGTGGTGCCGTCGAAGCTCTGCGACAGCACCGGGTCGCTGATCCCCGGCAGGTAGCCGGCGGCGGTGCAGGCCGGCGCCACCCTGGCGGAGATGTTGACGGTCCGGCTGCCCGTACCGACCTGGACGTCGGTGGCCACCGGCTGGTAGCCGGGGTAGACGACCGTGGTGTTGAGCCGGTAGGTGGCGTTGGCCGGGACGGTGAACGAGTAGGCCCCGGTGGCCGGGTTGGTGAAGACCGGACCGCCGGGTCGACCGGCCACCTCGATCTTCGCGTACAGCGGCCAGCCGTGGCCGGAGCCGTCGACGACCCTGCCTGCGATGGTCACCGTCGGTGCGGCGGTGAGCGTGAAGTTCTGCGTGACGATGTCACCGCTGTCGACGGTCACCGTCGCGGTGGCGGTCGCGTAGCCGTACGCGCTGGCCGTCACCACGTGCTCGCCGACCGGTACGACCAGCGAGTAGCGGCCGTCGGGGCCGGTCACCACGTTGAGGGTGCCGGTGCCGACCGTGGCGCCGGCGACCGGTGTGCCGCTGCCGGCCGCGGTGACCACACCGCTGATCCGGCCGCCGTCGCCGCGCGGTGCGGCGTTGACCGCCTGGTACGCGTTGAGCCGGCCCTCGCCGAAGACGTTGTTGAAGTCGACGGTGCCACCGCAGGTGAGCGCGTTGACGTCGGTGGCGGTGTCGTCGAGGAGTTGCTCGGTGGCGTCGACGTTGCCCTTCATCGCCGGGGAGACCGACCAGACCAGGGCGACGGTGGCGGAGACGTGTGGTGCCGCCATCGACGTGCCGCTGCCGGTGCCGTAGCCGTTGCCGGGCAGGCTGGACCGGACACTGCTGCCCGGTGCGGCGATGTTCGGCTTGACCGCGCCGTCGATGCTCGACGTGCCCCGGCCGGAGAAGTCGGAGACGTTGTTGTTGATGTCGTACGACCCGACCCCGTACGCGTTCGGGTAGTCGCCGGGGTTCTCGGTGGTGTTGCAGCCCGGCCCGTCGTTGCCGGCGGAGAAGGTGGGGAAGATGCCGGCGGCCCGCCAGGAGTTGATGGTCTGCTCGTACCACTCGTCGCCGCGGCCGCCGCCCCACGAGTTGTTGACCACGTCGGCGTGCAGGTCGGGGCGGGGGTTCTGCCCGTTCAGGTCGGTCGGCGCCAGCACCCACTGGCCGGCGGCGAGCAGCGAGGCGTCGGAGCAGTTGTTGGTCTCGCAGCCCTTGGCCGCGATCCAGGTGGCGCCGGGGGCGACCCCGACCTGGTTGGCGGCGCCGTCGTCGCCGACCATGGTGCCCATGGTGTGCGTACCGTGGCCGTTGTTGTCGCACGGCGTGTTGTTGGCGCAGACCTCGGCCGGGTCGAACCAGTTGTAGTTGTGGTCGAAGGTCCCACCGTTGTTGCCCCGGTAGGAGCCGACCAGCGCCGGGTGGTCGAACTGGACGCCACTGTCGATGTTGGCGACCACGATGCCCTCGCCCCGGGTGCCGAACTCGGACCAGACCCGGGGGGCTTCGATGTTGCTGACGTTCCATTCGACGGCGTTGGTGGTGTTGTCGGTGCCGGACCGCATCTCGACCGGTTTGATCAGTTCATAGCTGCGGCTCGGCTCGATGCTCGACACGTCGTCGCGGGCGGCGATGCTGTCGACCAGGCTCCGGTCACCCTCGACCCGCACCGCGTTGGCGATCCAGTACGACGTGTACTTCGCCCCGCGCTTGTCGAGTTCGTCGCGGAGATCCCGCTGGCTGCGTTCGGCGGTGCCGGTGAGTTGGCGGTAGACCTCGGTGGCTCGGGCGGTGTCGTCGGCCAGTGTGGCCGCGTCGCTGAGTTTGGCCCTTTCCCGCAGGTAGACGGTGAAGGTGGTGCTGCCCTTGGTGGAGAGTTCGGCGAGCAGTTCGCCGCTCACCGAGGCTTCCGGGCCGGCGGCGCCGGCGAGGGCGGGTTGCCCGGTGATGCCGAGGACGACGGCGACGCCGAGGGCGACCGCGCGCCATGATCTGAGCCGCCCAGCCTTGCTGCGGCCTGGTCGATGCGGCATGCTACCTCCCACTTCCCGGCCGCCGATCCGCTCGGTGGCCAACCACTGCGCTCCGGGATGTCCGGTGCCGCGGGCACCCGTGGGTCCGACGTTCGTTCACGCACAGCGCCCCCCACATCGGCTTGGAGTAATGCTCTTGCTCCCCGGGGTAGTGATCAATGCTCGAGGTAGAGCAGTATCTAGGCAGTAACAGGGCGTATTTCGGTCAGCGAACAGATAACTGCCTCGCATCGGTTGCCGTCGCTGTTGACTCGTCCGGCCAAACCGGTTTGGCTTGAGTCGACTTGGCGGCGGGGAGGAGAACGGTGGCGAACGGAGAAGTCCCACTGGTCGTATGCGTATCGACGGATGTCGCGGTGCGGGAACGGGTGGTGCGGCGACTGGACGACTTCGGAACCGTGGTGATCTGCTCCGATCTGTCCGAGTTGCGGGCAATGCTCTTTCCGATGATGGGCAACGGGACAGAATCAGCACCGGGACCGGTGAGCCTCGGCGACCTCTCCGTCGACCCCGGCGGGCACCTGGTCACCTGGCGCGGCGAGCCACTCGCGCTCACCCGGCTGGAGCGGGAACTGCTCGCCCGGCTGGCCAGCACGCCGCTCGGGGTCTGGACGTACGAGCGGCTCTTCGGTTCGGTCTGGGGCGGCGCGTACCTCGGCGACACCGCCATCCTGCACTCGGCGGTCAAACGGCTCCGCCGCAAGCTGCGCGCCGTCGAGGGGGGACCGCAGGTGCAGACCGTACGTGGGGTCGGCTACCGGCTGACCCCGGGCGAGCCGGAGCGCCGGTAGCCCGGGTCGGCGGTGGCGGGTGGTGGCGGCCCCGTCGCTCCCGGCGCGGCGTGCCACCATGGCGGCGTGACCACAGACGTCCCGGCCCCGGTCTGGCCGACGCCGCAACCGGAGCCTCCGGTCGACCGCCGTCGGCGTCAGCGTCGGCGTCGGACGCTCTACGCCGTGGTCGCCGGCTGGGCCGTGCTGCTGCTCGGCGCCACCGCCTTCTCCGCACTACGCGACGAGCCGACCGTACGTGAGCAGCGCAGCCTCACCCAGGCCCGGCCGATCGTGGACCGGGCGGTCGGCGAACTCGTCGCGGCCGCCGGCCCGGACCCGGTGGTGGAACTCGGTCAGCAGCGGCTGGACACCGACTGCCGGCTCACCGTGCTACGCCGGGGCGAGTCGTTGACCGCGTCGGTCGCCTTCCGTACCCCGGAGGCGGACGGCCCCGGGTTGCTCGACCGGATCGCCCAGTCGCTGCCCGCCGGATACCGGCCCAGCGTCTGGCACAGCCCCGACGGCACCGACCACACCCTGCACGCCGACGCCGGGGAGTTCGTCGCGGTCAGCGGCGACCTGGTGTCGCCGGGGCTGGTCCGGCTGACCGTGCGCACCGGCTGCCGGCCGGCCGGGCCGCAGCAGCGTCACGCGGTGGCGCCGTTGCCGCCCGACCCCGCCGACAACGAGCCGGTCCGGGTGCTCGCGGCGATCGGTGCGACCGACCCCACCCCGGTCGAGCTGACCGCCGCCCGCTGCCCCGACGGCGGGTTCGTCCGGACGGCCCGGGCGACCGGGCAGGGAGCGCCCGCCGAGTCGCCCGGCGCGCTGTTGCCCCGCCCCGCCGGCACCGTCGTGGTCACCGACACCCCCGAGTCGTACGCCTACCGGGTCGGCCGGCTCGACGTGGTGGTCGAGGCGCTCGACGGTACGACCCGGGTGGCGGTCACCAGCGGCTGCTCCGGCTGAGACCGGCGGTCGGTCCGGGCGTCAGTAGACCAGCGCCTGGGCTCCGTCGGCCATGATCTCCTCGACGAAGACGGCCGCACCGGCGATCCGTACCCCGGGCAGGACGTCTCCCTCGCCGATCTCGCGGCGGGCGGCACACTGGGTGCAGACCGTGACCCGGCCGCTGCTGAGGATCACGTGCAGCAGTTCGGCCAGCGGCGCGGAGTGCGGCAGCTCGAACTCGTCGGCCCGGCCGGGCAGGGCGAACCAGCTCGACTCACCGGTCAGCCAGAGCGACACGTCGACGCCGGACGCGACCGCCGTGGCGGCCACGGTGAACGCCTGCGCACAGCGTTCCGGCGCGTCCGAACCGGCGGTGGCCTTGACGACCAGGGTACGAGCCATGCCGCCAGCATAGGATCACCCTGTCATGGTTACCGAGATTGGGTTCGTCAGCCTGCTGGTGGCGGGATTTGGTGCGCTCACCGGTTACCTGGTGTACATAGCTGTTCGCATTTCGAGAGGGCGTTGGTGAGAGCACGTTGGTGAGTGACAATCCGATCCAGCCACCGCCGCCGTGGCTGAACGCGCCGCCGGTCGACCCGTACCCGTACGAGGAGACGTACGACCTGCGTACCGGGCCGCCCCTGCACCCGGCGTTGAACGCGTTGCTGCCGTACGTCGGGTTGTGGCGGGGGCGGGGCCGGGGCGGGTTCCCCACCATCGAGGACTTCGACTACGCGCAGGAGATCCGGATCACCCACGACGGGCGGCCGTTCCTCTACTACGAGTCGCGGGCCTGGATCCTGGACGAGCAGAGCCGACCGGTCCGACCGGCGGGGCGGGAGGTCGGCTGGTGGCGGGCGGTGCTCCGGGAGGACGGCACACCGACCGGTGAGCTGGAGGTGCTGCTCACCACCCCGACCGGGGTGATGGAACTGCACCTGGGCAAGGTCACCGGAACCCAGGTGGAGATCGTCACCGACGCGGTGATCCGTACGTCCACCGCCAAGGAGGTCACCGCCGGTCACCGGCTGTTCGGCATCGTCGAGGGCGCTCTGCTCTACGCCCAGGACATGGCGGCGATGGGTCAGCCGCTCTCGCCGCACCTCTCCGCCCGGCTGATCCGGGTCGGCGGCTGAACCGTCCCCTTCCTCACACCTCGGCGAAGCCGAGCAGTGCGGTGAGGGCGGCGGTGTGCCGGGAGGCGGGCAGCGGTACGCCGTCCAGCGCGCGTACCTCGGCGAGGCCCCGGACCGACGAGGTGAACCAGACCCCGTCGGTCCGGTGCAGGTCGGTGGGGGAGATCCGGCGCCGGGCCGCCGTCCAGCCCAGGGCGGTGGCCCGGTCGAGCAGCCAGCCGGCGGTGACGCCGGGCAGGATCCCGGTGTCGGCGGGGACGGTGCAGAGGGTGTCGCCGGTCAGCCAGACCAGGTTGGCGCTCGGCCCCTCCAACGCGTACCCGTCGGTGGAGACCCAGAGCACGTCGTCCACGCCGTTCGCCGCCGCCCAGCGGCGGGCGGCCTGGTTCGGGGCGTACGAGGTGGTCTTGAGGCCGGCGAGCAGCCACGGCCGGTGGGTACGGGCGCCGGCGGTGACCCCGAGCGGCAGGGTCGCCACGCTGATCCCGGTACGCCGGCTCCGCCGGACCGACTCCGGCACCTCGGAGACCGTGACGTAGACCGTGCCGGAGGTGCCGCGCTCCGGGCCCCGGGTGCAGACCAGACGCAGCAGACCCTCGGTGTCGGTCGGCCAGTCGGCACAGGCGGTGCCGAGCAGGTGCCGGAGGGCTTCGACGGGCGGCAGCGGCAGGTCGAGGGCGACCGCCGAGCGGACCAGCCGGGCCAGGTGTTCGTCGGCCAACCAGGGCCGGCCGTGCCGGACGTGCATCGTCTCGAAGAGGCCGTCGCCGTGCAGGGCGCCCCGGTCGTCGGCGCGGAGTACCGGCTCGTCGGCCGGCACCACGCCCCGGCCCAGCACGGCGACGATCTGGCGCCCGGACACGGCGTCGAGCGTAGCCGCCGCCGGGCGGTGTGGCGGCCGACGGCCGGATCGACCATCGGCGGGTGCGGGCGAGCGGGACGATGTGCGGCGGGCCGCACTATGCTTTGACGGTGTCGGATTCGTCACTGGCGGAGATGCTGCGTTCCCGTGGTCTGCGGTTGACCGCGCAGCGTCAGCTGATCCTCGAAGCGGTGCTCGATCTCGGGCACGCCACTCCCGAGCAGGTGCACGCCGCGGTCCGTGAGGTCGCCGCCGGCGTGAACATCACCACTATCTACCGGACCCTGGAATTACTCGAACGCCTCGGACTGGTTACCCATACGCATCTGTCCCACGGGTCACCGACGTACCACGCCGCGGGTGAGAACACCCACGTGCACCTGGTCTGCCGGATCTGCGGGTCGGTGGACGAGGTCGACCCGGAACTGTTCCAGCCCGTCACGGAGAAGCTCGCGGCGGAGCGGGGGTTCCAGGTCGACATCGGGCACGTGGCGCTGTTCGGCGTCTGCGGTCGGACCGAGTGTGGAGAGCGGCGGGAATGATCGACATTACGGGCGCGGTGGCTGTCGAGGCGATCGACGAGCAGACCCGGGATCAGCCGGAACCGGAGCATGCCGCGGCCGGGGTGCGCCCGGTGGCCGCGCACTACGGCGACCCGATGCGGGAGCAGCGGCTGCTCGGCACCGACGTCGGCCTGGTCGACCGGTCGCACCGGGGGATCATCGCGGTACCCGGTGCGGAACGGACGAGCTGGCTGCACACCCTGACCAGCCAGCACCTGGCGCAGCTGCGCGCCGGGCAGGGAAGCGAACTGCTGGTCCTCTCCCCGCACGGGCACGTCGAGCAGCACGCGATGGTCGCCGAGGACGGTGGCACCGTCTGGCTGGACACCGAGCCGGGGGACACCGGCGCCCTGCTGACGTACCTGGAGAAGATGCGGTTCTTCAGCCAGGTCGACCCGCGGGACGTCACCGCCGACTGGGCGCTGCTGTCGCTGGTCGGGCCGAGGGCGGTCGAGGCGGCCGGTCTGCTCGGGGTCACCGGGCTCGCCGAACCCGACGAGCTGCCGGTGCCGGGTCCGAAGTTCGCCGCCGGCTCCGTCCCGGCCCGCCCGAGTGTCGTGTACGACGTCCGTCCGCTCCCGGCCGGCGGTTGGGCCCGCCGGGTCCGGCTCGGCGTCGACCTGCTGGTGCCCCGGCCGGAGCTGACCCGGGTGGTCGACGAGCTGACCGCCGCCGGGATCGGGCTCGCCGGGCTGTGGGCGTACGAGGCGCTGCGGGTGGCGGCGAAGCTGCCCCGGGTCGGTTTCGAGACCGACCACCGGACGATTCCCGCCGAGGTGGGGCTGGTCGGTCCGGCCGTACACCTGGAAAAGGGCTGCTACCGGGGCCAGGAGACGGTGGCCCGGGTGCACAACCTCGGTCGTCCGCCGCGCCGGCTGGTCCTGCTGCACCTGGACGGGGTGACCACCGACCAGTTGCCGACGGTCGGTACGCCGGTGACGGCTGAGGGGCGTACGGTCGGGTTCGTCGGCACCGCCGTCCGGCACCACGAGCTGGGCATGGTCGCCCTCGCGGTGCTGAAGCGTTCGGTCCCGGACGATGCGGCGCTGCTGATCGACGGTACGGCCGCCGCGATCGACCCGGACTGACCGGCGTTCCCGCCGCGGCGCCTGCCCGGCGCCTCTGCGACAGGTATCCTGCCGGACCGGCCGAGACTAGGATCGCCGGCATGACGGCTGGAACGTTGATCACGGTCGCGCCGACCGGCGCGGAGTCGGCGAAGGCGGAGGTTTCGGCGCTGCCGGTGACCCTCGACGAGCTGCTGCTGACCGCCAAGGAGTGTGAGGCGCTCGGCGCCGCCGTGATCCACGTCCACATCCGGGACGACCGGGCGCGGCCCACCCTGGACCCGGGCCGGCTACGGGAGACGGTCGCGGCGTTGCGCGACGGCACCGACCTGATCGTGCAGCTCTCCACCGGCGGCGCGGTGACCGACCCGGAGGCCGACCGGCTGGCCGTGCTCGACGCCGGCCCGGAGATGGCCTCCTGCACGATGGGTACGGTCAACTTCGGTGACGACGTGTTCCTGAACCGCTGGGAGTTCATCGTCGACCTGCACACCCGGATGCAGGAGCGGGGCATCGTGCCCGAGTACGAGATCTTCGACCTCGGCCACCTGGCCGCCCTGCGCCGCCTCCTCGACCGGTACGGTCTGCCCGCCGGTGGGCACGTGCACGTCGACTTCGTGATGGGGGTCCCCGGCGGGATGCCAGGCAGTGTGGAGGCGCTGGTCGCCTGTCTCCAGGCGCTGCGGGACCTGCCGACGGGGACGACGTTCTCGGCCACCGGCATCGGCCGCAGCACGGTGCCGGTACTGCTGGCCTCGCTCGCCGCCGGTGGCCACCTGCGGGTCGGGATGGAGGACACCATCACGTACGCCAAGGGGCGGCCGGTCGAGTCGAACATGCAACTGGTGGCTCGGGCGGTCGCTGCCGCGCAGCTCGCCCAGCGGCCGCCGCTGACTCCGACCCAGGCCCGTGACCTGCTCGGAATCGCCAGGTAGCCGATCTTCGACCGGTCGGCGAAGTAGGGGGTCGCTGCAAGTCGGCCCCTTACCGCTCGGTACCGTCCCGCTTCATGGGCGACAGTTACCGGGGTGGGGTTCCGCTGGTCGAGGCGGTCAGGTCGGGCTTCGTGGAGTCGGTGCACCACGGTTCCGTGGTGGTCCTCGATCCGACCGGCGCGGTGGTGTCGGCGGTCGGTGACGTCGAGTCGCCGATCTTTCCCCGGTCTTCGAACAAGCCGATGCAGGCGGTCGCGATGGTCCGGTCCGGGCTGCGGCTGGCGGACCCGGCGGACCTGGCGGTGGTCTGCGCCAGCCACTCCGGCGAGGAGTTCCACGTCAGCCGGATCGAGGCGCTGCTGCGCAGTGGCGGGCTGACCGAGGACGACCTGCACTGCCCGGCCGATCTGCCGTTCGCGGTCGACGCCCAGGCCGAGGTGTTCCGGGCCGGCGGCGGGCCGTCCCGGCTGCGGATGAACTGCTCGGGCAAGCATGCCGGGATGCTGCTCACCTGCCTGGTCGCGGGTTGGCCGACCGACGGGTACTGGCGTCCGGAACACCCGCTGCAGCAGCGGATCACCTCCGTCGTCGAGGAGTTCACCGGCGAGCGCGTGGCGGCGGTCGGGATCGACGGCTGTGGGGCACCGGTGCTGGCGATCTCGCTGACCGGCCTGGCCCGGGCGTTCCTGCGGCTGGTCGCCGCCGACCCGGGCTCGGTGGAGCGGGCCGTCGCCGACGCGATGCGGGCCCACCCGCTGCTGGTCTCCGGTACCGGCGCCGACGACGCGCTGCTGATGACCGGGGTGCCCGGGCTGTTGATGAAGAGTGGCGCCGAGGGGGTGGTCGCGGCGGCGCTGCCCGGTGGCGGAGCAGTCGCCCTCAAGATCGACGATGGGGCATCCCGGGCCCGCCGCCCGGTGGTGGTCTCCGCCCTTCGCCGGCTCGGCGTCACCGGGCCGGTCCTCGACGGCCTCGCCGAACTGCCGCTGCACGGCGGCGGCGAACTCGTCGGCGCCGTACGCACCCGGTGGTGACCGGGTACCGCTGAGACGCTGCTAACTTTCGCTAGCATTCTGCTTGCAGTTGCAAGCGGGCGTGGTTACCGTCGATGTCATGTCCAACCCGAAGGACCTTCCCCGCGACATCGGTGGGTTCATCCGCGACCTGCGCCGGAACGCGAAGATCTCGTTGCGGCAACTGGCCGAGCAGGCCGGGGTCAGCAACCCGTACCTGAGCCAGATCGAGCGGGGACTGCGCAAGCCGAGCGCCGAGGTGCTCCAGCAGCTGGCGAGCGCCCTGCGGGTCTCCACCCCGGCGATGTACCTGCGCGCCGGCCTGCTCGACGACCGGGAAGGTCAGGGCGTGTTGGCCGCCATCGCGGCCGACCCCGACCTGACCATGCCGCAGAAGCAGTCGTTGAGTCAGATCTACGAGACATTCCGGCGGGAGAACCTTCGGCACGCCGAACCGGAAGACACCCGGCCGGAAGACGCCCGGCCGGAAGACACCCGGCCGGAAACCGTTCCGCCGGGTGCCGTTCCGACCGGCGCTGAGCGGGAATCCCCCACGGATGCCGTACTCGAGTCCGTGGCGGTGACCGAAACGGGCGCCGCCGCCCCACCGGTCACCTCCGACCCGGCCGCCCCACCGCACGTCCGGGAGACCGGGACGGAGGCCGTGTCCGCTTCGCCGACCACCACCGCCGCACCCCTGAAGAAGATCGCCAAGAAGGCGGTCAAGAAGGCCGCGCCGCCGGCCCCGCCGGTCGCCTCGGCCCCTGACGAGGAGAAGTAGTCATGACCACCCTGCCCCGTACCAGTCGCATCCCGGCCCCGCTCTACGCCGTCGCCGGCGTCGGTGACCTCGCCTACCAGCAGCTGCGCCGGCTGCCGGCCGTGGTGACCAGCCTCAGCGACGAGACCACCCGCACCGAACTGCGGGACAAGGCCGCGACCGCCACCGCCGAGCTCCGCGAGAAGGCGGCCACCACCACCGCGGAGCTGCGGGAGAAGGCCGTCACCACCACCGCCGAACTGCGGCAGCGGGCGACCAACCGGGAGTTCGACCTCGACCAGCTGCGGGCGGTGACGCTGCGCAACGCGGCGGTCGTGGTCGCCGGTGCCCAGGCCGCGCAGGAGCGCGCCGTCGCCGTCTACGGCGAACTCGTCGCCCGCGGCGAGCGGGTTGTCGGCACCGGCGTGGTCCAGGCCGCCGACACGGTCAACGCCGACATGGCGGTGACCGAGGCCCCGACGACGCCGGCCGCCGTCTCCAGCACCCCGACCGAGGTGCTCGAGCAGATCAAGGCCCCGGCCGAGGCCCCAGCGATGCCCGCCGCGACCGAGGGGCCGGCCGGCACCGACGCCACCGCCACCCCCAAGGCGGCGCCGAGGAAGCGTACGGCGACGAAGTCGACCCGCCCGGCCGCCGTGAAGCGGACCCGACCGGCCACCGACAAGTAACCGTGTCGTTCACCCCGGGTACGTGCGGCAAGTGGCACGTACCCGGGGTCCCCGGCATAAGCTTCACGCCATGGCCCACGCCGCGCCGCTCTTCTACGTCGACGTCATCTTCGTCATCAACCTGGTGCTGACCGTCTTCGCCCTGGTGATCCAGGGTGTCGCGCTGGTGCACTGCGTCACCCAGCGCTCGGACGCCTTTCCCGCGATCGGCACCCTCCCCAAGGGAGCCTGGATCGCCATCCTGGCCGTCTGCCTGGTCCTCAGCCTGCTGACCCGCGGGGCGTTCAGCCTGTTCGTCCTGGTCGGGATCGCGGCGGCGTTGATCTACCTGCTCGACGTCCGGGTCGGACTGCGGGACCTGACCGACGGCAAAGGCTTCTGGTGAGGGATTTCCGCTGGCCACCGCCGCCCGACGGCGGACCACGGACGTACGGCCCGGGGCCGAGCGCGCCGCGCAGCGGGCGGCCCGCCCTGCCCGACCCGGAGACCGAACTCGTCACCACCCCGCACGGGGTGCGGCTGGAGCGGCTGGTCACCGGCACCGGTGACCCGGTCACCGTCTTCGCGCACGGCCTCGGCTCCGGCATCTCGACCACCCGACCGCTGGGCAGTGCGGTCACCGGTCGCCGGATCTTCTTCCAGTTCCGCGGACACGGCCGCTCCGAGGCGCCGGAGGGCCGGTGGAGCTACGCCGACCTGGCCCGTGACCTGCGGGCCGTAGCCGACCTTGGCGGGGCGACCCAGGCGCTCGGCGTGAGTCTCGGCGCGGGTGCGCTCTGCCGGGTGCTGTGGGAGAGCCCGGAGCGGTTCAGCCGGGTGGTGTTCGTGCTGCCCGCCGTACTCGACGAACCGCGACCGGACGCGGCCCGGCGGCGGCTCACCGAACTGCTCACCGCGGTCCGGTCCGGCGACGCCGCCGAGATCGCCGAGGCGGTCTCCGCCGAGGTGCCCCCGGCGGTCCGCAACACCCCGGTCGGCTGGGCCTACCTGCGGCAGCGGGTCGACCAACTGACCCGGGACGGGCTCGGTGCCGGGCTGGCCGGCCTGCCCGAGCAGGTCGCGGTCCGGCAGCGGGCCGACCTCGCCGCCGTCACGGCCCCGGCGCTGGTGATCGGATGTGCCGGCGACGACCTGCACCCGGTCGCGGTCGCCGAACAGCTCGCCGCCGCGCTTCCGGCGGCCACCCTGCACGTGTACGACAAACCCGGGCTGTTCTGGTCGCACCGCGCCGACCTGCGGGAGCGGATCTCCGGATTCCTCAACCCGTAGCCGACGTCCCCGGATCGGCGGGACGGTCGGAGTAGCCTGCGCCCCATGGGTGTTCACCAGCACGGCCGTACGAGCCGTCTCGACCTTGTCGACCCCACCCTGCGGGAGTGGGAGTGCACCGTCCTGCACGTCGACCCCGAGCAGGGGATCGTGCTGGACCGGTCGGCCTTCTATCCGGGCGGCGGCGGCCAGCCGCCGGACCACGGGGTACTGCTCTGGCAGGGGGTGCAGACCCGGATCGTCGGCACCCGCAAGGGTGACGAGCTGTACCTGGTTCCCGCCGAGGGGGATTCGGTGCCGCCGGTGGGCACGGCGGTCACCGGTGCGGTGGAGGACGAGCGGCGGAGCCTGCTGATGCGGACCCACTCCGGGCTGCACGTGCTCTGCGGTGTGGTGTTCCGCGACTTCGGGGCGCTGGTCACCGGCGGCAACATGGAACCCGGCGAGGCCCGGATGGACTTCAACCTGCCCGAGGTGCCGACCGACTTCAAGGCCCGGCTGGAGGAACTGGTCAACAGCGAGGTCGCCGCCGACCGGTCGGTGGCGGTCCGGGTGCTGCCCCGGGACGAGGCGCTGGCCCTGCCGGACATCATCCGTACCCAGTCGAACCTGATCCCGGCGGACGAGCAGGAGATCCGGATCGTCGACATCGTCGGGCTCGACGTCCAGGCCGACGGCGGTACGCACGTCGCCTCGACCGCGCAGATCGGCAAGGTCCAGGTGGTCAAGGTGGAGAGCAAGGGCCGGGCCAACCGACGGGTCCGGGTCCGGCTCGTCCCCTGATCCGGCGACCCCGCCGGAAATCCGGACACCGGTTGTCGGGATTTGCTGGTTACCTCGGTGCCATGAGTGAGACGACACAGGACCTGAAGGGCAGGGTGGCGCTGGTCGCCGGGGCGACCCGGGGCGCCGGCCGGCAGATCGCGGTGCAACTCGGCGCGGCCGGCGCCACCGTGTACGCCACCGGCCGGAGCACCCGGGAGAAACGTTCCGAGGTGGGCCGGCCGGAGACGATCGAGGAGACCGCCGAACTGGTCACCGAAGCCGGCGGTGTCGGGATCGCCGTACCGGTCGACCACCTGGAGCGTGACCAGGTCCACGCGCTTGTCGAACGGATCGACCGCGAGCAGGGCCGGCTCGACGTACTGGTGAACGACATCTGGGGCGCCGAGCACCTGATCGGCTGGAACACGCCGATCTGGGAGCAGTCCCTGGACGACGGCTTCCGCACCCTCCGGCTGGCGATCGACACACACCTCATCACCAGCCACTACGCGCTGCCGCTGCTGATCCGCAACCCGGGCGGCCTGGTGGTGGAGGTCGGCGACGGCACCCGGGAGTACAACGAGACCAACTACCGGCTCTCCGCCTTCTACGACCTGGCCAAGACGGCGGTGAACCGGCTGGCTTACATCTGGTCACACGAACTGCGCGAACACGGCGGTACGGCGGTCGCGCTCACCCCGGGCTGGCTGCGTTCCGAGTTGATGCTCGACGAGTTCGGCGTCACCGAGGAGAACTGGCGGGACGCGACTGAGAAGGAGCCGCACTTCGTCATCTCGGAGAGTCCCGCGTACGTCGGCCGGGCCGTCGCCGCGCTGGCCGCCGATCCGGACCGGGCTCGCTGGTCCGGCCAGTCGCTCTCCAGCGGCCAACTCGCCCAGGTGTACGGCTTCACCGACCTCGACGGCAGCCGCCCGGACGCCTGGCGGTACATCGCCGAGGTGGAGAGCCAGGGCAAGCCCGCCGACGCCACCGGCTACCGCTGAGATGTGGCGGAAGGCCCCGTCCTGTCGTTCTCACACAGGAAGGGGCCTTCCCGCACACGTCAGTCGAGGGCGACGCCGCGGACCTGACCGTTCTGGTCGGCGGCCACCACCTGGCCGCCGAGCAGCACCGGGGTGGAGAAGCTGTAGCCGGCGCCGAGCTTCACCAGCCGGTCGAGCGTGCCGGTTTCCAGGTCCAGCGCGCCGAGCTGGCTGTTGACGCCGAGCACCCAGGCGGTCCCGCCGTCAACGACGGCGCCGGAGTTGAAGACCGGGAAGCCGAGCTGGGTCTGCCAGCGGGTCGCCCCGGTCGTCGGGTCGACCAGCAGGGTCGCACCCCGCTCCTGGATGAGCAGCAGGCCCGGCGTGCCGCCGGCCGACACCAGCCGTGGGCCGGCGTACATCGACGAGCCGGAGACCGACCACCGGGCGGTGCCGGTGGCCCGGTCCAGACCCCAGGTGGCGGCGACCGTGGAGAAGACCACCGGCCCGTCGGGTACCAGGACGGTACGGTCGTCCCACGGGCCGTAGAGCAGGGCGGTGTTCGGGTCGGTGGTGGCCCGGGTGGTGAACGCCCAGAGGTGCGCTCCGGTACGCGCGTCGTACGCGTGGGCGTGGGCGTCGCCGGTGCCGACGTACACCCGCTCCCCGTCGCACGCCGGCCGACCGGCGGCGAAGCCGCCGAGCGTCGTACGCCAGTGCTCGCGGCCGGTGGCGGGATCCAGGGCGAGCAGCGTCGTACCGGCTGCGACCAGCAGGATGTCGACACCGTCGACCCGGCCGAGTGCCGGGGTGGAGAGCACCGGCTCGACGGTCCGCACCTGCCAGCGGTGCCGCCCCTTCCGGGTGTCGAGCGCGGTCACCGTGTGGTCGGCCCCCGGCACGAAGACGGTCGAACCGTCCGGCGCCACCACGGGCTCCCGGTAGACCGGTCCGGTAGCCACCGTCCACTGCCGCTTCAACCGTCCGCGTTTCACCGACAGTGCGGTGACGCTGCCCCCGGTCGAGCCGACCACCGCCAGCTCGCCGGCCGTGCCGAGCGCGCCCTGCACCGCCCCGTCGAGGCCGAACTCCCAGGCCACCCGTGGTCCGGCGCCGGGTAGCCGTACGGTGCGGACGGTGTCCCACCAGGTGCCGTCGGCGTCGACCGCGCGCAGCCGTACCTGGTGTGTCCCGGGTGGCAGGGTCGAGACGTCCAGCGCGGCCTGCCAGTGCTTTCCCGAGCGGGTCAGCTCGGTGTACGGAGTGTTGATCGTGCCGCTGAAGCCGGTCTCCGGCAGCACCTGGGCGCGTACGGCCACCGGGGTGGTCCGGCCGAACCCGGCCCGGACCGCGAACGACGCCCCGGCGGCGGAGACCTGGACGTTCTCCGGCTCGACCCGGCTGCCCGGCCCGGTGCCGGCCAGCGGGATCGTGGTGACGGCGGTGGTACTGGTCGTGCCGTCGGCGAGCAGGTCGACCCGGGTGACCACCAGCTGCGGCAGCCCGGCCTCGTCGCGGGTGCCCTCGGCCCAGTAGTAGTGCGGGGCGTCCTTGACCGCCTTGAGGGTGATCTCGACCAGGCCGTTCATCGGTCGTACCGCCTCGGCGTGCACGTGCCCAGCGAAGATCGCCCGGACGTCGTACCGCTCGACCAGCTCCAGGAAGCGGTCCTGGTCGTCGGCGAAGTACCAGGTGTCGCCGACCGGATGGTGCTGGAACAGGACGGTCGGGGTGTGCCGGCCGACCCGGGAGAGGTCCCGCTCCAGCCAGTCCAGCAGCGGCCCGCCGAAGTGGCCCGGTTCCTGGAGCAGCATCGCGGGGTCGAGCGCCACCACGTGTACCCCGGCGATGTCGAACGACCGAGGGGTGGGGCCGAAGGCCCGGTGGTACGTCTCTCCGGCGGAGACGTCCCAGCGGAACTCGTGGTTGCCCGGGGTGTACCGGATCCGGGCGGCGAGCCCGGCCGGGATCGTCGACTGGTACAGGGCGATCTGTTCGGGCGAGCCGGAGTCGGTGATGTCGCCGCAGTGCAGGACCGCGAGGGGGTCCCGGGCGGCGATCGCCTGGAAGACCGCTCGCATGGAGTCGGTACGGTTCGGCGCCGCCGGGTTGAGGTGTGTGTCGGAGACCAGGGCGAACCGGAGCGGCGCGTCGGTACCGGGCTTCCCGCCGCCGGTGGGCACGCTGCCGGCGTTCCCGGGAGCGGCGGACGCGGCGGTTCCGAGCGTGCCGGAGGCCGCGACGGCGCCGAGTGTGACGCCGGCCGCGCCGAGCAGCGTACGGCGGCTGAGTCCTCGATCGTTGTTGTGGTCAGTGGCCATGCTGTTCCTTGTCTTTTGTCACCGGTCCCGGTCGATTGCCGAGGAGACGGTTCGTTCGCCCGAACTCCGGGGCGGGCACCGACCCGGGGCGACGCGCAGATGTCGATCATGGAAGCTAGCCATCCAGGGCGAACGTGCAGCGACACGGACACGACCGGGCGGTGTCGGGGCGGCGGATGACCTGGTGAGAGGTGCGGGCCGGTGGCCCAGGCCGGCTGTTGCCGAGGTGTCAGTGCCCCGCGTAGAGCCGGGTGAGGCGGCGGGCGGCGTCGGCGAGCCGGGCCCGCAGTTCCGGCGGGGCCAGCACCTCCGCCTCCGGGCCGAGGCTGAGCAGTTGGCCGTACGCCACGTCGACCGACTCGACGGGCAGCCGGGTCACCACCCAACCGTCGTCGTCCGGCTCCCCGGCGTTGGCGGTCGCCTCCCGTACCGCGGGGGACTCGGCGACGTACCGGAGGGCGTGCAGCCCGGCCGGGCTGAGTCGTACGGTGATCTCGTCGGCCAGCAGGTGCCGGACGAACCGTTCGGCCTGCCCGGCCCAGTAACCGACCAGGTCGAAGGACTCGTCGCGGTCGAAGTCGGCTCCGTCACCGCCGACGCTGACGCCTACGATCCGGTCGACCCGGTAGGTACGGTGTCCGCTGTCGACCCGGGCGACGAGATACCACGCCCCGCCCTTGAGGACGAGCCCGTACGGCTCGGCGGTCCGGGTCACCTCCACCCGGTCCCGGCGCTGGTAGCGCAGTTCGACGGTCCGATCCCGCCACACCGCACCGGCGAGTTCGGCGAGCCAGGGCGGTGGATCCGCCTCCCGGAACCAGCCCGGCACGTCGAGATGGAAACGCTGTTCCACCCGGTTCGACGCGTCACGTAGTCCGCTGGGCAGCGCGGCCAGCACCTTCAGCCGGGCGGTCGCCACCACCTCGGTCAGTCCCATGTCGCCGACGGGTCCGGGCAGTCCGGAGAGGAAGAGCGCGTCGGCCTCGTCACGGCTGAGGCCGGTCAGTCGGGTCCGGTAGCCGCCGAGCAGTCGGTATCCGCCGGCCCGACCCCGGTCGGCGTACACCGGGATGCCGGCGGCGTTCAGCGCCAGCACGTCCCGGTGCACGGTCCGTTCGGAGACCTCCAGCTCGTGGGCGAGTTGGGCGGCGGTCATCGACTCCCGGTTCTGTAGGAGCAGGACCAGGGAGATCAGCCGCGCGGCACGCATCGTCCCATCCTGCCCGCCGGCTCCGCCCCGGTCCGACCCCGGCTCCGGCTACGCCGTGCCGCCCTGCGGCGGCGCGCCGTCCGGCTGCCGGGTGACGCGGCGGCCACTACGCTTCCCGTCGTGCACACCCCCACGATCGGTCGGGCGGCGGCCGGCCGGGTCCGCCCGTTCGCCTCCGGGTTCGGCGCCGGCGTCGGCCTGTTCTTCCGGGGCCTCGGCGTCTACGTCCGCAACCCCGGGCTGGTCCTGCTCGGCATGGTGCCCGGGCTGATCTCCGGCGCGCTCTACCTCGCCGGCTTCGCCGCCCTGATCTACTACGCCGACGATCTCGCCGAGCTGATCACACCCTTCGCCGACGACTGGTCGGGCTGGACGCAGGACGGGTTCCGGCTGGTCGCCGGACTCGCCCTGGTCGGCCTCGGCGGTCTGCTCGGAGTGCTCACCTTCACCGCGGTGACCCTGGTGATCGGCGACCCGTTCTACGAGGCGATCTCGGAGCGGGTGGAGGGCCGGTACGGCGGGGTGCCGAACGAGGTCGAGGTCTCCTGGTGGCGGTCGTTGCGGCGGAGTGTGGCGGACTCGCTGCGGCTGGTCCTCCGGTCGGTGCTGGTCGGCATTCCGCTATTTCTGGCCGGCTTCATCCCGGTCGTCGGGCAGTTCGTCGTCCCGGTGATCGCCGCGTTGGTCGGCGGTTGGTTCCTCGCCGTGGAACTGGTCGGTGTGCCGTTCTACCGGCGGGGCATGCGGTTGGGGGACCGGCGTCGGATGCTGCGGGCGCACCGCCCGCTGGCGCTCGGTTTCGGGGTCGCGGTTTTCCTCTGCTTCCTGATCCCGCTCGGCGCGGTGCTGCTGATGCCGGCGGCGGTGGCCGGTGCCGCGCTGCTGTCCCGGCGTGTCCTGGGGCAGCCGGTCGAGAGTCCGGCCTCCGGCCCGGTCCCCGCGCCGGTCGGTCCCGGGCGATGACGGTCGGTCGGGTCTGATGGAGATCGAGCTGGTCCAGGGCGACATCACCGGCGAGCGGGTGGACGCGATCGTGAACGCCGCGAACTCGTCACTGCTCGGCGGTGGCGGGGTGGACGGGGCGATCCACCGGCGGGGCGGTCCGGAGATCCTCGCCGAGTGCCGGGCGCTGCGAGCCTCCCGGTACGGGCGGGGACTGCCGACCGGTCAGGCGGTGGCGACCACGGCCCGTCCGGCCACGGTCGGCACCGCCCGCCTGGTGCTCTTCGACGCCACCACCCACCGGACCGCCCTGCGGGTACACGGACGGCTGCCGGACTGAGTCGCTGCCCCGCGTCAGTGCACCCGGAGGCCGTCCAGCAGGCTGGCGTCGCCGGCCACGTCGAGGGCGTCGAAGCCGACCCGTCCCCAGAGCGCCAGCAGCAGGTCGCTGGCCGTACCGGAGAGGTGCGCCCGGGCGTGGTGGTCGTCGGTGTCGAGGATGGTGTCGGTGTCGAGCAGCGCGACCCCGGTGCCGCGCAGCCGCAGGTACCACTCCTGGCCGGCGTCGGCCGCGACCAGTTGCACCACGCCGTGCCAGCCCTGTTCGGAGGCGCGGCGGCCGGCCGGCAGCCAGGTGTCGAGCACCTCGCTGATCCCGTCCGCCGCGAGCTTGGCCTCCAGCGGTTCGCCGGCCGCGACCGCCATCTGGGCGTCCCAGCGGTGCACCGCCGTCTCGTGGGCCATCCGGCGGTGCCAGAAGCCGACCTTCTTCGGCTGCGGCGCCCAGTTCCATGCCGGAGCCTCCGGGTCGAGCCGGTCCAGTACGGCCATCAGCTGGTCGTACTCGGTCCGCCACCATTCGACCGCCGCCGGGCCGGTCGGCAGCCCCTCGGGCACGGTACGACGGTCCGGCACCCCGGTGTTCCCCTGGCCGACCACACCCCGGACCCACTGGTAGACCGAGCCGAGATGGTGCACCAGATCGGTGACGGTCCAGTCGGGACAGGACGGCACCCGCAGGTCTGGCTGCGCTTCGGTGATCGCGGCCTCGAACGTCGGCCCCTCGGTGCGGAGTGCGCCGAGCCAGAAGTCCTTCGTGCCGTGCAATCTGCTCATCACGATCCTCCCGTGAGACCGGGCCGCCACCGGCCGGGCTGTCTCTCAGCCTAGGGTGAATGGTGTGCCAGACGTTAATGCCCGACTGACAAGCGCCATGAACTCCGCCGGCCCCGGACGGTTGGCCGGTTATACGACTCTGCGGCTCGGCGGGGCGCCTCGACAACTGGTCACCGCCACCCAAACAGAGCAAATCGTGCAGAGTCTACGTGACGCCGAATCGCGGCATGAGCCGATTCTGGTGCTGGCCGGCGGCAGCAACGTGGTGGTCTCGGACGACGGCTTCCCCGGCACCGTGCTGCTGGTCCGAACCCGGGGTTTCCAGGTGGTGGCCACGGACGACGAGACGGTGACGGTCCGGGTGGCGGCCGGCGAGCCCTGGGACGACCTGGTCGCCGCCACCGTCGAGGCCGGCTGGTCGGGGGTGGAGTGCCTCTCCGGCATCCCCGGCTCGGCCGGCGCCACCCCGATCCAGAACGTCGGGGCGTACGGGCAGGAGGTCGCCGAGACGGTGACCGGAGTCGAGGCGTACGACCGGGTCGCCGGGGAGGTGGTCCGGATGACGCCGGAGGAGTGCCGGTTCGGGTACCGGGCCAGCGTCTTCAAGCACAACGACCGGTGGACCGTGCTGAGTGTCGACTTCCGGCTGCTCCGCTCGCCGCTCTCCGCCCCGGTCCGGTACGCCGAACTCGCCCGGGCGCTCGGAGCCGAGATCGGCGACCGGGTGCCGCTGGCCGACGCCCGGGCGACGGTACGCGCACTGCGGGCCGGCAAGGGCATGGTGCTCGACCCGGCCGACCCGGACACCCGTTCGGTCGGCTCCTTCTTCACCAACCCGGTGCTCGACTCGGCCGCCTACCTGGCGCTGCGGGACCGGGCCGCCGACCTCGGCGAGCCGCCGTCCTGGCCGGGCAGCGGCGACACGGTGAAGGTCAGCGCCGCCTGGCTGATCGACAAGGCCGGCTTCCCGAAGGGTTACCGGGGAGCCGACGGGGTGGCGATCTCGTCGAAGCACACCCTGGCCCTGACCAACCCGGGTGACGGGTCGACGGCGGCGTTGCTGGCGCTGGCCCGGGAGATCCGCGACGGGGTGCACGCCCGGTTCGGTGCCACCCTGCACCCGGAGCCGGTCCTGGTCAACTGCGCCCTCTGACGCTTTCCACCTGCCGGGTTGTCGACAAGGGATCGACGCCGGCCAGGGTTCCTCGCTGGGCGATGCTGGACCGACTCGGAGATCCGGCGGTCCTCGGGGCGGACGCCCGCGAGCGGTTCGACATCGCGCCGCGCCGCAGTGGCCCGCTGGAGGCGACCGTGCTGCTCGTCGGCGGACTGGCGGTCAATCTGTCCGTGCGCCGGGCCCGGCTGACCGTCGGTACCGCCCCCGCCCGGCCGGCTCCGGTGTGACCCGACCACGCTGCGGGAGGTGACCCGACGACGCGACGTGCCGGGCTGACCTGTCGACAGGGGGCCGGAGCGCCGGTCAGGGCCACGACGTACCGGGTGGGGCCACCGCCGACCAGGGGACGCTGACCTCGCCGAGCCGCCACCGGGCGGGTCGGTCCAGCACCGGCCAGCCGGCCGCGCGGGTCGCCTCGATGGTACGCCGCCACCGTTGCCGGGGGCCGAAGGTGGCGTACGGGGCAGCGGCCCGCCACCCGTCCTCGAGGGCCTGGATCAGCGCGTACACCCGGGTGCCGGGCACGTTGTGGTGGATCAACGCCTTCGGTAGCCGTTCGGCGAGCACGGCCGGGCTGTCCAGGGTGGCGAGCCGGGCGGCCAGCGTCAACGAGCGCGGCCCGGACGCGTCGACGAGCAGCCAACCGCCGATCCGACCGAGTTCGTCGCAGGTCCCCTCGACCAGCACCCCGCCGGGTCGCAACGCCCCGGTCATGATCTGCCAGGCCGGTACGACCTCCGGTTCGGCGTACTGGCGCAGCACGTTGAACGCCCGGACCAGGACCGGGCGCAGCCCGGCCAACTCGAAGCCGCCCCGGCCGAAGGTCAGTCCCGGCGGGGCGGCGGCGGGTTCGGCGGCGGCCACCCGTACCGGATCGATCTCCAGTCCGACCACCCGGACGTCCGGCCGGACCGCGGTGGCGAGCCGGTTGCGCAGTTCGACCACGGTGACCGGGCTGGCCCCGTAGCCGAGGTCGACGACGAGCGGGTCCGCCGCGTCCCGGAGCAGGTCGCCGCAGGTCGCCGCGATCCAGTTGTCGACCCGGCGCAACCGGTTCGGGTTGGTGGTCCCCCGGGTCACCGTGCCGACCGGGCGGGAGCTGCCGGTACCGCCGACCGGCCGGGGACTGCCGGTACCGCCGACCGGGCGGGACGCGGCCGGTCCGGTCGCCGGGTCCCCGGCGGGCCGGGACGGCGACACGACGCCTCACCTGCCGGCGTCGGGCGTGACCCGGTGCACCTTGTGCTGGGCGGCCTGGGCCAGCGGACGGACCACCAGCCGGTCCACGTTGACGTGGTGGGGGCGGGTGGCGCACCAGGCGACGCAGTCCGCGACGTCCTCGGCGACCAGCGGCTCGGCCACCCCGGCGTAGACCGCGGCGGCCCGCTGGGCGTCGCCACCGAACCGGACCAGCCCGAACTCCTCGGTCTTCACCATGCCCGGGTCGATCTCGATCACCCGGACCGGTCGTCCGCAGAGTTCGAGGCGCAGCGTCTCGGCGAGCGCGGTCTGGGCGTGCTTGGCGGCGGTGTAGCCGCCGCCGCCCTCGTACACGATCAGCCCGGCGGTCGAACTGAGCACCACGACCGTCCCGGCGCCGGAGGACTCCAGCAGTGGCAGCAGGGCCTGGGTGACCCGCAGCGTGCCGAGCACGTTGACGTCGTACATCCACTGCCAGTCGGCGACCGAGCCCAACTCGACCGGGTCCAGGCCGCGGGCCCCGCCGGCGTTGTTGACCAGCAGGGTGACCGGTCCGGGCAGTTCGCCCGCGACGGCGGTCAACGCCGCCACCGATCCGTCGGACGTGACGTCACAGACCTGCGCGGTGGCCTGCCCGCCGGCGGCCTCGATCTCCTTCACCAACGCGTCGAGCCGGTCGGCGCGGCGGGCGGCGGCGAGCACGTGGAAGCCCTCGGCGGCCAGCCGGCGGGCGGTGGCCGCACCGATTCCGCTGGACGCACCGGTGACGATCGCGACAGAGGTCATCGGCTCATTCTGTCCCAGGCCGTCGCCGCCGTCGCCGCCCGGCCCGGGGCAGACCGTCGGGCGGATCCGCAGGAAGGGCATCCGGCGGGAATCGCGGTGCGGGCGGCGACGCCGCCGCGGGCCGGTCGGGCATCTAAGGAGATCCACCCGTCGCGGTCGAATGAGGTCGGTCACCTATCCGGGACGTCCGGAGGATTGCGGGTCATCGGATGGGGAAGATGTCACCCGGTCGGGTGGTTCTTGTTGAGGTGCCCCGGTCGTGCGGGACGGCGTAACACCGTGACAGAAGGAGCGGACGTGGCGGAAGCGCACACCGGCGTGGCCCGGCAGCGAGGTACCCAACCGTGGCCGACCCCGCGTCGAATCGCCACCTTCTCCGTGCACACCTCACCGCTGCACCAACCCGGCACCGGTGACGCCGGTGGCATGAACGTCTACATCGTCGAGGTCTCCCGGCGACTGGCCGAGGCCGGCGTCGAGGTCGAGATCTTCACCCGGGCCACCTCCAGCGACCTGCCACCCCTGGTCGAGATGGCGCCCGGGGTGCACGTCCGACACGTCATCTCCGGCCCCTTCGAAGGCCTGGCCAAGGAGGAGCTGCCGAGCCAGCTCTGTGCCTTCACCACCGGCGTGCTGCGGGTCGAGGCGGCCCGGCCACCGGGCTACTTCGACCTGGTGCACTCGCACTACTGGCTCTCCGGTCAGGTGGGCTGGCTGGCCAAGGAACGTTGGGGCGTACCGCTGGTGCACACCGCGCACACCCTGGCCAAGGTCAAGAACGCCCGGCTGGCCGACGGGGACCGGCCCGAGCCGAAGGCCCGGGTGATCGGCGAGGAGCAGGTGGTCGCCGAGGCGGACCGGCTGGTGGCGAACACCGCCGTCGAGGCCCGCGACCTGATCGCCCGCTACGACGCGGACCCGGCCCGGGTCGAGGTGGTGGAGCCCGGTGTCGACCTGGACCGCTTCCGGCCGCCCGACTCGGGTCTGGCCGGCGAGGCCCGGATCGCCGCCCGGCGGCGGCTGGGCCTGCCCGAGCAGGGCGCGATCATCGCCTTCGTCGGGCGGATCCAGCCGTTGAAGGCGCCGGACGTCCTGCTGCACGCGTTCGCCGAACTGCGGGCCCGGGACCCCCGGATCGCCGCCACGGCCACCGTGGTCATCGCCGGCGGTCCGAGCGGCAGCGGGTTGGACCGGCCGACCGCCCTGATCGAGCTGGCCGCCCGGCTCGGCATCGCCGACGCGGTACGGTTCCTGCCGCCGCAGACCGGTGACGCCCTGCCGGCCCTCTACCAGGCCGCCGACCTGGTCGCGGTGCCGTCACACAACGAATCGTTCGGCCTGGTCGCCCTGGAGGCGCAGGCCTGCGGTACGCCGGTCGTGGCGGCCGCGGTCGGCGGGCTGGTCACCGCCGTCCGGGACGGGGTGAGCGGAGTACTTGTCGACGGCCACGATCCGGCCGACTGGGCCCGGGTCCTCGCCGGGTTGCTGGCGGCGCCGCGGCGGCGTACCGAACTGGCGCACGGTGCGGTGCTGCACGCCCGGGCGTTCTCCTGGGCGCGTACCGCGACCGGGCTGCTCGCCGTCTACCGTGGGGCGGTGGCGGAGCACCGAGCCCAGCTCGCCTCCGAGTTGGCCGACGGTGCCCAGGTCGCTCCGCTGGCGGCCTGCTGAGACGCTGGCGGCCTGCCTGCCGGGACGCCGCCGCCGGGGTACGGGCCGTCCGCCGGTCCGGAACGGACGGAAGGGGCGTGCGATGAGGTCACGGGCGGAGATCGGGCGACTGATCGAGGCGGTCTGTGCCGACCGGGAGTTGGACTGCGAGTCGACGGGCGAGTTCTCGTACGCGGTCACGCTGCCCGGCAGGCACAAGCTCAAGACGATCTGCAACCTGATCGTCGGCGACTACGCGCTGCGGATCGAGGCGTTCGTGATGCGCCAGCCCGACGAGCGGCGCGAGGAACTCTGGACCTGGCTGCTCCAGCGCAACGCCCGGATGTACGGGGTCGCGTTCTCGGTCGACGCGGTCGGCGACGTCTATCTCACCGGCCGGCTGGGCCTGGCCGGGGTGACCGAGGAGGAGTTGGACCGGCTGTTCGGGGCGGTGCTCAACTACGCCGACGAGTCGTTCGACACCATGTTGGAGATCGGGTTCGGTACGGCGATCCGCCGGGAGTGGGAGTGGCGGGTCAAGCGCGGTGAGTCGTTGGCGAACCTCCAGGCCTTCGCGCACCTCTTCGAACGATCCTCTCCGGAAAACTCGGATTTGGACCGCCCCTGACGGGTATGCCCCGGCGGTGCATCGGCGGCCTGTGCCGGTGCTCTGCGGCGGTACAGCGACGACCGCGCCGCCTGCCGAGGTCAGACTGTCAGAGGGAGCGTGAGCGATCATGGCTCAGCGGAACAGTTCCGGTCGCGGCGCGACCGCGACCGCGTCGAAGCGCCGGACCAGCAGCACGGCCGACATCAGCGAAAACAAGATCAGCATGATGAAGGTCGAGGACATCCGGGGGCAGCTCCGGAAACGGGGTGTCTCGGGTATCTCCGCGCTGCGGAAGATGGACCTGGTGAAGAGCCTGGTCCGTACGTTGCGGGCGGAGGGTCGGGGTGGCACCGCCGCCAGGAAGACGACCGCGAAGAAGGCGCCGGCCAGGAAGGCCCCGGCGAAGAAGGCGACCGCCAAGAGGGCACCGGCCAAGAAGGCGACCACGAAGAAGGCGGTCTCCGCGGCGAGCAAGCGGACGACCGGCCGTAAGGCGGTCTCGGCGGCGAGTACGCGGACGGGGGCCCGGAAGACCGTGTCGGCGCCGGCGAAGCGGGCGACCGCGAAGAAGGCTCCGGCGAAGAAGGCCACCACCAAGCGGGCTCCGGCGAAGAAGGCGACGGCGAAGAAGGCGCCGGCGAAGAAGGCGACCACCAAGCGGGCTCCGGCGAAGAAGGCGACCGCGAAGAAGGCGACCGCGAAGAAGGCGCCGGCGAAGAAGGCGTCAGCGACGGCAACGAAGGCGCCGGCCCGGAAGACGACGGCCGCCGCCCGGAAGAGCACGGCCGTCGCCCGGAAGACGACCACCGCGTCGGTCCGGAAGGCCGCCGGGGCGGGCACCGCGCCTGGCCGGAAGACGACCGGCGCGCGGAAGAGCACGTCGGCGGCGGGCGCCCGGAAGGGTACGGCGGCGACCGCGAAGCGGACCGGGGCGGCCGGTGGGGGGCAGTCGAAGAGCCTGAAGTACGCCCAGCCGATCACCTCGTCCCAGGATCAGCCGGAGCGGCCCGGGCGGAGCCTGGTGACCCGCGAACACGATGTCATCCAACGCTGGGCGGAGGCCCGGAACGCACGGCCGGCGACCATCGAGGGCACCGAACGCGAGGGTCGGATCGGCGTGCTGACGTTTGACTTCCCGGGATGGCGGGAAGGCGGTGGACTGAAGCCGGTGAGTTGGGACGAGTGGTTCCAGACGTTTGACCTTCGGCGCCTGAATTTCATCTACCAGGAACAGTTGTCCGATGGTCGGCAGAGCAACTTCTTCCGTACCGAATCACCGGATCGCGAGGACGGATGAGTGTGTGGGGGACAGGACCGGGAATGCTGGCACGAGGCTCGGTGTTGCCCCCTACGACGTCGGAAAAACGCTGCTTGCACCCGATGTGACCGGCGAGACAGCGGTCCTGGGTTGTGTGGCAGATCCGGCGACAACTAACGTTATTACGCGCGTCGCGCTCGGAATCGTTCGGGGGAACGGCGGATCGATCAGATTCGTGCACCGGGCGGCGACGCTGGGGGACGGGTGGCGCATGAGGCCGTTGGGGGACGGCGCCGCCACCTGTAACCGGCGGTGTGTGCGGGCGGCGTTTACGGGGGTGAGCGTCGCCCGCCGCCGCCGGTCCATCTGAAAATCCCCTTTCGTTTTCCCCGTCCCGTTCAGCTGCCCGACACCCGGGTCGGCCTCAGTATTTTGGTCGGCTTCGGCGTTCCGGCGGTGAAGGTCTCGGTGTTCCGGGGCACACCGATCTCCCGCCAGGTGAACGGAATTCCCCGGGCCACGTCCAGGTCCGGTGCGTCCATCAGTTGGAAGTGCACGTGCGGCTCCGTCGAGTTCCCGGAGTTGCCGCAGCGCGCCACCGGCTGTCCGGCCACCACCCGGTCGCCGGCCCGGACCAGCAGTGATCCACGCCGTAGGTGGGCGTACGCGGCGAAGACGCCGTCGCCGAGGTCGAGGACCAGATGGTTGCCGAGGACCTGTCCCGGGCCGACCAGGTCCCGCAGGGACGCCTCGACGATCAGATAGAGCAGTGCCGGCCAGGAGTTGCGGCTGAGATGGTCCCGGTTGCGGTCGACCGCACGGACCACGGTGGCGTCGGCGACGGCGTACAGCGGGGAGTCGAAGGCCGGGAAGTCGCGGTTGCGGCGCATCAACGGCCACCAGCCGAAGCTGGGGCGGGAATCCTCGGTCGGCTCCGCCACCACGTCGATCGCGTACGCCTGTCCGTAGGCCCGTACGCCGTGGCTGGGCACCTTGTCGGCCGGGCTGTTCAACGCCGACCAGCGGCCGGCGACCGGGGCGAGGACCTCGACCGGTCGCGCCGGCCCGGCCGCCTCGCTCGGGGTGAGCAGCCGACCGGTCACGAACCGCAGGATGATGGCGAGCCCGATCGGCACCCAGCCCCAGAGCCAGGAGATGTCGACGACGAACTGCGCCGCCAGCAGCGCGAGGAACGCCAGCCAGCAGAGCCGGTGTAGGACCATCAGGACCTTGGGCACGGTGAAAGCTCCTTCCGGTGGTGGGGGCCGACGCCGGCGGGTCGGTCAGGGCGCCGGTCGGGTCACGGCCGGGCGGCGGCCAGGACGACGAGCAGCGGCACCACCCGGCCGGGCGGAACCTCGTAGCGGCCCCGGGTCGGGCTGTGCAGCCAGCCGGCGGCGGCCAGTTGCCGCAGGTGGTGGTACGCCTGCCCGGTGGTGCCCAGCCCGTCTAGTTCGGTGAGTTCGGTGACCGTACGACGACCGCCGAGGATCTCGCGGAGCAGTCGCATCCGGACCGGATGGCCGAGCGCGGCGAACGACTCCGCCGCCTCGGTCCAGTCGACCTCGTCGAGAACGGTCGCGGTGAGCAGGCCGTACTGCCAGTCGTACCGCTCGTGGGTGGGGAGCCGGACGGTGCCGGTGAAGAGGATCCCGCCGTCGTCGGCACCGAGGTCGGCGAGCTGGCTCTTCAACCCTTCCAGGGCCCAGAAGTCCTGGTCCGGCCGGTGGCCGGCGCGGTCGCGCCCGCCACCTCCCCTCGTCGCGTCGGGGGAGGTGCCGGTCGGCCCGCCCGTGCCGGTCGTGTCCGGCCGCTCCGAGATGGCCGCGAGCTGTCGTGCCAATTCGTCGATCCGCTCGGTGAGCCGGCTCTCCAGTTCCGCCAGCCGTTCCTCCCACTCCATACATCGGAGATTACGTAACTACGTAATCTCCGTCAATGCTGGGAGTGTCGGTTGGCTCCCATCGCTCAGGCGTTGGCCGGTGCGGCCGCCGGGGTCCGGTCCGCACCGGAGGGTCGCGGCGCGGCGGACTCGACGTACGCCGACTCGAGTACCCGCAGGTCGCGGGCCCGGCGCTCCCGGGCGGGGCCGGAGACCAGGTGGGCGACGGCGGCCACGGCGGCGACCGCCGCGCAGCCGAACCAGAGCGCCGAGTTGCCGAACTGCTGCCGGACGAACCCGCCGGCCACCGGGGCCCCGAAGGCCGCCAGCGACCAGGAGAGCGAAAAGAGCCCCTGGTAGCGGCCGCGCAGGGTGGACGGCGACAGTTCGGCGATCAGCGTCGAGTTCGACGGCGAGTTCAACATCTCGCCGAGGGTCCAGATCACCACGGTGAGCGCGTAGAACCACGCCCCGTCGGCGAACGCGGTCAACCCGAAGCCGAGCCCGACCAGCACCGCGGCCAGCGCCAACACGTTCGACCGGCCACGTCCCCGGATCAGTCGCGGGATGAAGAGCTGGCCGACGACGATCAGCACCCCGTTCACCGCGATGACCGTGCCGTAGGTGGAGGGCGACAGACCGTCCTGTCCCATCGCGATCGGCAGCATCGAGATGTGCTGCATGAAGATCAGCGCCAGCAGGACGTTCACCGCCACGAAGCCGACGAAGACCCGGTCGGTCAGGGCGACCCGCAGTCCACCCCGGTGCGGCGCGGCGCCGTCCGGCTGGTTGGCGCCGGGGCGGACGTCCCGCAGCCGCCGGGTCTCGCCGACCTTCAGGAAGATGATGGCGGCGGTGGCCAGCGTCGTCGTCGCGTCGATCACGAAGAGCAGCAGGTAGCTCGCCTCGGCGGCCAGCCCGGCGAGGATCGCCGCGGAGGCGAAGCCCAGGTTGATCGCCCAGTAGTTCAGGGTGAAGGCGCGCAGCCGGTCCTGTTGCGGTACGACGTCGACCAGCATCGCGCCGAAGGCCGGCCGGGCCCCCTCGGCGAAGACGCCGAGCAGCAGCGCGCCGAGCGCGACCAGCCACAGCGGCCGGGCCAGGCCGAGGGCCAGCATCATGGTGGCCGCGCCGACGTGGGCGGTGAGCAGGGTGGGCCGCCGCCCCCAGCGATCGGCGAGGACGCCGCCGGTCAGCGTGCCGACCGCGCCGCCGGCGCCCCAGAGGCCGAGCACGATCCCCGCCTCGAACTCGGAGAAGCCGCGTACCTCGGTCAGGTAGATGGCCAGGAAGATGACGACGAAGGCGCCGAGTCGGTTGACCAGCGTGCCGGCCCAGAGATACCAGAAGGTCCTCGGTAAACCGCCTGTCGTGTCCCGGAACCAGTTCTGGACCGTCCGCACCCCGTGCCCCCGTGCCTCTGTAATGACCACTAGCTGTCAAACGCCTTACGAAGCTAGCCGGAGGCGACATCGCAGGTCACCCGGTTTTCCACGTGTCGGTCGTCACCCAGGGTCGCCGCATGTCGCACCGGCCGGTCCGGCAGGATGATGCCCATGAGTAGGAGCACGAGTACTGGACCGGAGGGCGCCCCGGTGGCGGGCGAGGGCGCCGCGGTGGGCACGTTGGTGCTGCTCCGGCACGGCGAAAGCGACTGGAACGCGAAGAACCTCTTCACCGGCTGGGTCGACGTGGACCTGACCGCCAAGGGAGAGGCCGAGGCCCGGCGCGGCGGCGAACTGCTGCGCGAACACAACCTGCTGCCCGACGTGATGCACACGAGCGTGCTGCGCCGGGCGATCCGCACCGGCGAGCTGGCGCTCAACGCCGCCGACCGGCACTGGATCGCGGTCCGCCGCTCCTGGCGGCTCAACGAGCGGCACTACGGCGCGCTGCAGGGCAAGAACAAGAAGCAGACCCTCGACGAGTACGGCGAGGAGCAGTTCATGCTCTGGCGCCGGTCGTACGACACCCCGCCGCCGCCGATCGCCGACGGTGACGAGTGGTCCCAGGTCGGCGACCCGCGCTACGCCCTGCTCCCGCCCGAGCTGATGCCCCGGACGGAGTGCCTCAAGGACGTCGTCGACCGGATGCTGCCGTACTGGTTCGACTCGATCGTGCCGGACCTGCTGGCCGCTCGTACGGTGCTGGTCGCCGCGCACGGCAACTCGCTGCGGGCGCTGGTCAAGCACCTCGACGACATCTCCGACGAGGCGATCGCCAAGCTGAACATCCCGACCGGCATCCCGCTGCGCTACGACCTCGACCGGTCGATGCGTCCGCTGGTCGCCGGCGGGGCGTACCTCGACCCGGAGGCCGCCAGGGAGGCCGCCGCAGCGGTCGCCAACCAGGGACGCTGAACCCAGGACACAGGCCGGGACGGGCCCCTTCCGCTGTCGGAAGGGGCCCGTCCCGACCGTCACATCTCGCCGGTGACCAGGTAGACGACCCGCTGGCCGGCGTTCACCGCGTGGTCGGCGTACCGCTCGTAGAAGCGGCCGAGCAGTGTCGCGTCGATCGCGGTCTCCACCCCGTACGGCCACTCGTCGTCGAGGACGATCGCGAAGAGCTGCCGGTGCAGCTCGTCCATGGCGTCGTCGTCCTGTTCCAGTTCGGCGGCCAGGTCGGCGTCGGGCTTGGAGAGGACCTCGGCGATCTTGCCGGCCATCCGGTCCGCGGCCTTGGCCATCTCGGTGAAGACGCCGCGCAGCTCGGCCGGGACGGCCGGGGACGGGTGCCGGCGTACCGCCGTCTTCGCCACGTGGTCGGCGAGGTCGCCCATCCGCTCCAGGTCGGCCGCGACGTGCAGGGCGGTGATCAGGGCCCGCAGGTCGGAGGCGACCGGCGCCTGCCGGGCGAGCAGGTCACAGACCCGCTCCTCGACCTGCCGGAAGATGGAGTCGATCTCCGCGTCGCGGTCGATCACCCCTTCGGCGGCCTTCCGGTCCGCGGTGAGCAGCGCCTTGGTGGCCTGACGCATCGCCACCTGCACCGCCTCCGCCATGTCCACCAGGAGTTGGCTCACGATGTTCAGGTCGATCCGGAATTCGTCGCGCATGATCACGTCCTGCTGGTCAGTTCGCCGGGAGGCGACCGGCGTACCACCGGCCGGGTCGGCGGTGGGCCGGCCCGGCGACGGTACGGATGAACGAGGGTCCCGACAACGGTAGGGCGAGGCGACGGCTCCGAGGTGAACCTCGGTGAACGGCACCCGGCCGGACGGTGAACATTCGCGGATGGCCGCGTGATTCGCCCAATTTTGCCTGGTCGATAGGTTAACGATGACCCTACGATCGCCGCGTGGACTGGGGGGTGGTGGCGGGCGTCGTCGGAGGACTCGGGCTTGGCCTGTTCTTCGGCCCGTTCCGGCACCGACTCAACGGGCGGGGCCGATCGTACGACACCGGACAACCCAGGCCCCGGCCCGACATTCCCCGACAGGTCGGCCCAGCGAGCGACACACGTAACAGGAGGCCGGCGATCGGCAACGAGGAACAGGCCGGCGGGCTGTCCGGTCTCGGCCGCAAGAGCCTGGACTCGCTCCGGGTCGGTGTTGTCGTCCTGGACGCCCAGGACGTCCCGGTGCTGGTCAACCCGGCCGCCCGGGCGATGGGGCTGCTCCGGGTCGGCGCCACCCCGGGTACGGTCGCCGCGCATCCGATCATCCGTACCCTGGCCGGCCAGGTCCGCCGCACCGGGGTGCGCCGCGAGGTGGAGCTCGACCTGCCCCGGGGCCGCGACGGGGGCATGCAGGACCCGCTCGGCGTGCACCTGCGGGCGATGGGACTCGGCTCCGGGTACGTGGCCGTCGAGGCCGCCGACGTCACCGAGTCACACCGGGTCGCCCGGGTACGCCGGGACTTCGTGGCCAACGTCAGCCACGAGCTGAAGACCCCGATCGGGGCGTTGCAGCTGCTCGCCGAGGCGCTGCTGGACGCCACCGACCAGACCACCGGAAACGGCACACTGGACCCGTCGGAGGACATGGCGGCGGCCCGCCGGTTCGCCGAGCGGATCCAGCACGAGTCGACCCGGCTCGGCAAGCTCGTCAACGAGCTGCTGGAACTGACCCGGCTGCAGGGCGCCGAGCCGCTGCCCGACCCCGACCCGGTCGCCCTGGACTGGGTGATCGCCGAGGTGCTGGACCGGACCCGAACCGCCGCGAACGCCCGCGAGGTCACCGTGGCCGTCGAGGGCGAACGGGACCTGACGGTGTACGGCAGCGACGGCCAGATCGCCACCGCGGTCAGCAACCTGGTGGAGAACGCGATCGCCTACTCCGGCGAGCGGACGAAGGTCACCGTCGCGGTACGCAGCAGCGAGGAGCACATCGAGATCGCCGTCACCGACCAGGGCATCGGCATCGCCCCCGACGACGTGGGCCGGATCTTCGAACGTTTCTACCGGGCCGACCAGGCCCGGTCGCGGCAGACCGGCGGCACCGGCCTCGGCCTGGCGATCGTGAAACACATCGCGACCAACCATGGCGGTCGGGTCGAGGTGTCCAGCACTCTTGGTGGTGGCTCCACGTTCACCCTGCGGCTGCCGGCCCGACCGCCGGACGCCTTCCTGCCGCCAGCCCCGTCAGTTGAGATCGAGACCGATCCGGTCGGATAGTCCGACGCGCGAATCAGAAAGGAAAGTCCGTGGCCCGCGTACTCGTGGTCGAGGATGAGGAGTCGTTTTCCGACGCCCTCTCCTACCTGCTGCGCAAGGAGGGATTCGAGGTCTCGGCCGCGGCGACCGGCACCGACGCGTTGACCGAGTTCGACCGCACCGGCGCGGACATCGTGCTGCTCGACCTGATGCTGCCGGAGATGTCCGGCACCGAGGTGTGCCGTCAGCTCCGCCAGCGTTCCCAGGTGCCGATCATCATGGTCACCGCCCGGGACAGCGAGATCGACAAGGTGGTCGGCCTGGAGATCGGCGCCGACGACTACGTCACGAAGCCGTACTCGCCCCGCGAACTGGTCGCCCGGGTCCGGGCCGTACTGCGGCGGCGGGGCAACGAGGCCGTCGAGGTCAGCACTCCGACCCTGGCCGCCGGCCCGGTCCGGATGGACATCGAGCGGCACGTGGTGACCGTCGACGGCGCCCCGGTGCAACTGCCGCTGAAGGAGTTCGAGCTGCTGGAGTTGCTGCTCCGCAACGCCGGACGGGTGCTGACCCGGGGGCAGCTGATCGACCGGGTCTGGGGTGCCGACTACGTCGGCGACACCAAGACCCTGGACGTGCACGTGAAGCGGCTGCGGTCGAAGGTCGAGCCGGAGCCGTCCGCGCCGAGGTTCATCGTCACCGTCCGCGGTCTCGGCTACAAGTTCGAGCCGTAGGCCGGCCGTACCCCGACCGGGACTGTGCCGCAGGAGGTCCCGGGGGCCCGGGGCCGGCGACCGGGTGGGCGACCGGCCGAGGTTCAGTGGTCGCCGGCGCCGGTCCGCTGGGCGGCGGGTCGGCGACGACCGGCGGCGGCCTTCGGGCTGGCCGGCTCCCGGCCGCCCTCCTCGCGGTGCACGACCACCGGCTCGGCCTCCGCGGTCGCCGGATGCGTCGCGACCAGGCCACGCCGGGCCCGTTCGCCGCAGATCTCCGCGAGTTTGGCGTACGCCGCCTTGCCGACCAGTGCGGTCAGCTCCGGCTCGTACGAGACGTACATCGGCTCGGTCCCGACGTGTGCCTCCGGCGACGACGTGCACCACCAGTCGAGGTCGTGCCCGCCCGCGCCCCAGCCCCGCCGGTCGAACTCGCCGAGCGTGGAGACCAGCACCTTCGTCCCGTCCGGACGCTTCACCCAGTCCTGGTCGCGACGGACCGGCAGCTGCCAGCAGACGTCCGGCTTGTACTCCAGCGGATGGACGCCGTCGCGCAGCGCCTGGGCGTGCAGCGCGCAACCGCCGCCACCGGGAAAGTCTGCGTCGTTGAGGAACACACATGGGGCGTCCTCGGCCCGGGTCGCGGTACGCCGGGCCGGCGACTCGCCGTCGACCGAGTCCACCTCGGTGTAGTTCTTGAAACCGCGCCGGTAGTGCTGCCAGGTCTGCGGGGTGAGCCGCTTCACCGCCGCCCGGACCCGCTTCTCGTCGTCGGCGTCGGTGAAGAACGCGCCGTGCGAGCAGCAGCCGTCGGCGGCACGACCGGCGATGATGCCGTGGCAGGTCTGGCCGAAGACGCAGGTCCAGCGGGACAGCAGCCAGGTCAGGTCGGCGCGGATCAGGTGCTCCGGGTCGGCCGGGTCGGGAAACTCGATCCACTCCCGAGGAAAGTCGAGCGGGACCTCCCGGCTGCGCGGGTCGGCGGGGTCGTCGACGATGATCCGGAGCTGGTTGCGTGCTGCCACCTGGTCAGCGTACGCCCGCGACCGGCGTTCCGACCTGCGTCTAGGGTGCAACTCATGCGACTCGGCGTACTCGATGTCGGCTCCAACACGGTGCACCTGTTGGTGGTCGACGCCCACCGGGGGGCCCACCCCTGGCCGGCCCATTCGGAAAAGGCGGTGCTCCGGCTCGCCGAACAGATCGGCCGGGACGGCTCGTTGCGCAGAGAAGGAGCGGACGCACTGGTGGCGGCGGTGAACGAGGCGAAGATGTCGGCGGTCCGGCTGACCGCCGACGACGTACTGGCCTTCGCGACCTCCGCGGTCCGGGACGCCACGAACGCGCCGGAGGTGCTGGCCCGGGTCCGCAACGAGACCGGCGTACGCCTGGAGGTGCTCTCCGGTGCCGACGAGGCCCGGATGACCTTCCTCGCCGTACGCCGGTGGTTCGGCTGGTCGGCGGGGCGGCTGCTGGTGCTGGACATCGGCGGCGGCTCGCTGGAGATGGCGGCCGGGATCGACGAGGTCCCGGAGTTCGCCCTCTCGCTGCCGCTCGGTGCCGGCCGGCTGACCCGGGAGTGGTTGGAGCTCGGGCCGGACAGCGGCGACACCCCGTCCAGCCAGGCGGTCGCCAAACTCGAGGAGTACGTGGAGAGCCTGCTCGGCCCGGTGGTCGACGACATGGTGGGAATCGAGTGGGACCGGGTCGCCGCCACCAGCAAGACCTTCCGGACCCTGGCCCGGCTGGCCGGGGCGGCACCGTCCGGGGCCGGGCTCTGGGCGCGGCGCAGTCTGACCCGGACCGGGCTGCGTCAGGTGATCGGCTTCATCCGGCACATGTCGCCGAACCGGCTCGCCGAACTGGAGGGGGTCAGTGCCCGGCGGGCCCACCAGCTGCTGGCCGGGGCGATCGTGGCCGAGGCGGTGATGCGCCGGCTCGGCGTGCAGAGCCTGGACATCTGCCCGTGGGCGTTGCGTGAGGGGGTCATCCTGCGCCGGCTGGACCAGCTGGAGGCGTCCGGGTAGTCGGGCAGCTTTCTCGATGTCGGCCTGAGCTGCTGTTCTGCGGCTTCCCGGGCGATATGCGACGACTCGTCCCGGGTGGTGGGCGCCGGAGCGGGCTACCCTGAAGGACGTGACCACCCGCGTACTGCTGTCCAGTTCCTCGGTCTTCCCCGAGCCGACCGCGGCCGCCTTCGAACTGGCGGCGGCGCTCGGCTACGACGGCGTCGAGGTGATGGTCTGGACCGACGCGGTCAGCCAGGACGCCGGGGCGCTGCGCGGGCTGGCGAAGCACTACGGCGTGCCGGTCCTGTCGGTGCACTCGCCCTGCCTGCTGGTCACCCAGCGGGTCTGGAGTTCCGACCCGTGGGAGCGGCTGCGTCGGTCGGCGATCCTGGCCGAGACCCTGGAGGCGCCGACCGTGGTGGTGCACCCGCCGTTCAGCTGGCAGCGTGACTACGCCCGGTCGTTCGTCGACGGGCTGGAGCGGCTGGCGGCCGGGCACACCGGGATCCGGTTCGCTGTCGAGAACATGTACCCGGTCCGGATGGCGGGTCGGAAGTTCGTGCCGTACCAGCCGGGCTGGGACCCGACCGACACCGGCTACGACGCCTACACCCTGGACATCTCGCACTGCGCCGCCGCACAGACCGACGCGTTGGCGATGGCCGACCGGATGGGCGGCGGGCTGGCCCACGTACACCTGGGGGACGGCACCGGCGAGGGCCGGGACGAGCACCTGGTGCCCGGCCGGGGCACCCAGCCCTGCGGCGAACTGCTCGCCTCGCTGGCCGGACGCGGCTTCACCGGCTCGGTCGCCCTGGAGGTCTCCACCCGGCGGGCCCGCAGCCGCGCCGACCGGGAGGAGGACCTGCGGGCGGCGCTGGCGTACGCCCGCGAGCACCTGGCCGCCGGTACGCCCGCCCCGGTCGACGCGCACACCGCCGGCTGACCCGGTCCTCCCGCCGGGTCTTCCGTGCCGCCGTTTTCCGGTCACATCGCCGGGTAACCGCGATCTGCTCCACCGGACGGGCGCGACCCGGGCCGGCGGACGCAGCCGATCCGTGGTCGCGAACCAGACCTTCGGGACGGAAGGGGGCACGGGTGAGTGACAGGCGCGATGCGGACGAGGACGTCGCGGCGTTCTTCGCCCGGGTCGCCCGGTGCGGCGTCGAGCCCCGACTCAGCGGGGTCACCGGCGGCATCCGATTCGAGATAACCGAGGACCGGGACTACCGGCAGCGCGACGGCGGGGACATCGAGTACTGGGTCGTCACGTTCGACGACGGTCGGGTCCACGTCCGGGCGGGTCAACATCCCGCCGACACGGTCGTCCGGGTCGGCCGGCCGATCCTCCTCGAAATGATCAACGGTCGGATGACGCTGGTGCAGGCCTGGGCCGGTGAGCGGCTGGTGGTGTACGGGACACCGGCCAAGTTCCTCCAGTTCTGGCTGATCCCGCATCTTGTCGCCGGCGAGCCGGGCGCCGACCATCCCCGGGAGTTCGTGCGGAGGCACCGGCGATGAGCTCCGACGCGGTACGCATCCTCGACGGCAACATGTTCCTGGTCAGCGCTGCCAACGGCGACATCGAACCGTCGCGGTCGTTCCCCACCGGCCTGTTCACGCTCGACATCCGCCACCTGTCCACCTGGAAGCTCACCATCGACGGCGAACCGCTCACCGTGCTGTCGGTGGACCAGCCACACTACTTCGAGGCGACGTTCTTCCTGGTGCCCGGCGAGCCGACGCTCTACGTGGAGTCCGAGGTGACGATCGTCCGGCAGCGCGACATCACCCGCAGCATGTGCGAGTGGCTGACGGTGCTGAACCATGGCGTCGACCCGGTCGATCTGACGATCCGGGTCGAGGCCGGCTGCGATTTCGCCGACCTGTTCGAGGTGAAGAACGTCGAACCGAAGGTGGGCGACTTCTCCACCGAGATCGGCGCCGACCGGCTCACCTTCCACTACCGGCGCGACATGTACGCCCGCTCCACGGTCATCTCGGCCACCGGTCCGGTCGAGGTCGACGAGGACGGCTTCACCTTCCGGGTGCACGTCGAGCCGGACGGCAGGTGGACGACCCACCTGCACGTGGAGACCGTCGGGTGGGACGGTCGCGACATCCGGACGACACTGCAGGGTCAGGCCCGACGGGAACGCCCGAGGCTGGTCCATGAACTGCAGATGTGGCTCGACGAGATGCCCCGACTGGAGTGCGACCACGACGAGTTCGAGGTCACCTACCAGCGGAGCCTGGTCGACCTGGCCGCGCTCCGGTTCCGGCCGCTGAGCGGACAGGCGGCGTTGACGGACTACGACCCGGAGTACCGGGTGCCGGCGGCCGGTCTGCCGTGGTTCATGAGCGTCTTCGGCCGGGACAGCATCCTGACCTCGTTGCAGACCCTTGCCTACGCACCGCATCTCGCAGCCTCGACGCTGCGGGTGCTGGCCCGGGCGCAGGCGGTGGCGCTGGACAACTTCCGGGACGCCGAGCCGGGGAAGATCCTGCACGAGATCCGGTACGGCACCACCGCCGCCTTCGCCGAACAGCCGCACACGCCGTACTTCGGCTCTGCGGACTCCACCCCGCTGTTCGTGATCCTGCTCGACGAGTACGAGGCGTGGACCGGGGACAGCGACCTGGTGCGACTGCTGGAACCGCAGACCCGGGCCGCGCTGGCCTGGATCGACGAGTACGGCGACCTGCTCGGCAACGGCTACCTCAGCTACCAGACCCGCAACGAGCGGACCGGACTGGTGAACCAGTGCTGGAAGGACTCCCCGAACGCGATCTGCTACCGGGACGGGCGGCTGCCCGGCCTGCCCCGGGCAACCTGCGAGCTGCAGGGGTACGCGTACGACGCGAAACTGCGGGCCGCCCGGCTGGCCCGCGAGGTCTGGCACGACCCGGCGTACGCGGACGAGCTGGAACGGTCGGCGGAGGAGTTGAAGCGGCGGTTCAACCGCGACTTCTGGATCGCCGACGAGGGCTACTACGCCCTGGCGTTGGGGCCGGACGGCGACCAGGTCGACGCGCTCTCCTCAAACATCGGCCATCTGCTGTGGAGCGGCATCGTCGACGAGGACAGGGCGGACGCGGTCGTCGGACACCTGATGGGCCCGCGTCTGCATTCCGGCTGGGGGGTGCGGACGCTGGCCGAGCACTCCGCCCGGTACAACCCGATCGGCTACCACACCGGCACGGTGTGGCCGTTCGACAACTCGTTCATCGCCTGGGGTCTGCGCCGGTACGGGTACCGCCAGGAGGCGGCCCGGATCGCGCGCGACATCTTCGAGGCGGCGTCGCACTTCGACGGGCGGCTGCCGGAGGCGTTCGCCGGGTACGACCGGAAGACGTCCGCCGCTCCGGTCGAGTACCCGACCGCCTGCAGCCCGCAGGCGTGGTCGACCGGGGCGCCGCTGCTGTTACTGCGGATCGTGCTCGGGCTCAACTCGTCCGGCGACGAACTCGCGGTGGACCCCGAGGTGCCCCGTGAACTCGGCCGGGTGCGGCTGAGTCACATTCCTGGCCGGTGGGGCCGCGGGGACGTGGACTTCCGTCCCTGAGTTCCCTCCGGGCGCTGCCTTCCCGGGGCCTTCTCCTGGTCGACACCACCCGCCTCTGCCACGTGTTATAAGTATTATCTGAGGAGGACGGATAATGCTTATATCGGCGAACATCTGGCGCGCGTTGATCGAAGCCGGGATCACCGCTGTGCCGGTTGACGCGAGCCAGGTCGAACTCCGCCACGGTGAGCGGCGGAGCACGGTTCCCGTCTTGGCCTTCTCGGTGCCGCTGAATCCCAGCGATCTCGGACGGTTTCCGGGATGGCGGACTCAGCCGGTGCTGCTGATCGTTCCGTCGGCTTCGGCTGCTGTGCAGGCGTTGCTGGAGGAGGCCGGCTGGTCCTGGCTGGTCGATGATGATCACCAAGTGCGCGGCGTGATCCACATCGCGGGGTACCGGGTCGAACTCGGCCACGGGAAGAAGGGCCGTTCGGGTGGGCCCGGAGCCCGCCAGCGTCGGCCGGGTCGGCTGCCCTGGGGTGCGTTCGCCCTGCTACGCCGACTTGTCGAGCGGCCGTTCAGCAGTCAGCGGCAGTTGGCGGAGCTGGCGGGGATCTCCCAACCGCGGGTGTCCCAGACGCTCCGGATGCTGACCGACCACGGGCTTGTGGAACGGGACGCGGCCGGCTGGCGGGTGCGGGACTTCGACGAGGCAACCCGGTGGTGGCTGGCGGAGTACCCAGGCCCTGGCGGCCTGCGTACCTTCTGGTACGGCCTCGACTCCCCGGTGTCCCAGGCGCGCGCGGTGATCGAGCTCGCTGACCCGGCCACCGGCTGGCCCGACTCTGCCCACATCCGGCCCTCGGCTGTGGTCTCCGGTGACGTGGCCGCTGACTTCATAGCGCCGTGGCGTAACCCGGGACGGGCGATTGTCTACACACGTGCGGGGCTCGACCTGGCCGCCGCCGGCTTCGTGCCCGCGTTGCAGGAGGACTCCACGCTGGAGTACGTCATCCCCGAAGACCCGGGTGTGTGGCCCCCTGCGGTGACCGACCTGGGACCCCCTGCCGGCTCGCTGCCGCTGGCTGATCCGATGCAGATCCTCTGGGACATGTGCCGTGTGCCAGGCCCGGATACGGATGAGGCGGTCACCCGCCTGTGGGAGGCGTTGCGTAGCCGCAGCCGGCTCGCCAACCGAAAGGACGCGGCGTGAAGGACCCGGAGCCGACAGACGCCATTTCCCTCTCGGTCGCGTCCACCAGCAGGGCGGCGGATGCCGGTTACCGAACCCTCGCCGACCTGTCCGAGATCGCCGCCGAACTCGGGATCGACTACCGGATCGTCGGCGGGCACATGGTGACACTGCTTGTCGCCGCCTACGGCGTCGCGGACCAGGTGCCGATGCGGGAGACGGCCGACGCGGACTTCGCCGCGTTGCCTTCGGTCATCGCTGATCCTCGTCTGCCGACGGCGCTGACTGGGCGCGGCTATCTGACCCGAGGCGCGGCGAACCGGTTCGTACGTGAGCGAGCGGACCGGTACGGACCACTCGAGTTGGTCGTGGACGTGCTCGCGCCCTCCTATCGGGGTGCCCTGGTACCCAACCAGCGTCACGGCGACCTGGTCGTCGACGAGGTGCCGGGACTGCTGTTGGCGTTGCATCGCCCTGGTACCACGGTGGATCTCCGGGTTCGTCTCACGGCTGGCGACGATCTCCGTACCCGGCTGGTGCTGCCGGAGCTGACGTCGGCAATATGCGTCAAAGCCTTCGCCTATCGAGGGCGGTTCGCCGACAAGGATGCGGTCGATCTCTGGCGGCTGCTCAACGCGGCCTACGTCGCCGGGCTCCGTGCGTCGGACTGGCCGACCAGCGTTACCGGCCGACAGGCGGGACAGGTGCTGTTCCGCTTCTTCGGTGCTCCGAACGCAACCGGCCTCAAGCAGGTCTCGAACCTCTCCGGGGAACGGACGCGGATGCAGGCACTTGTCCGGCAGGTCGTCACACCAACCCACTGACGTGGGCGAGAACGGTCGAAGCGCCGCCTGTCCCACGACGCGAAGACAGGCGGTCGCGCAGGATCGGGTCAGATCGCCAGCTATCGGGGTGGGATGAGCACCCGCTCGACCCACGGGGTACGGCACAGGTCGTCGTCGAGGTCGGATCCGGTGACCTGTGTGACGGCGGCGGCGTCGGCCAGCGTCACCCGCAGTCGCGACTGGAGCAGGTCAGGCCGGAGCTTCGTCAGTTCCGCGAGTTCGTCGGCGTTCAGCCCGTACCGCTGTCGGAGCCCGTCGGTGGCCTGCGCGCGGGTTTCCCGTACCACCCCGGTCACGCCGGGGAAGGCTTCCAGTCTCGCCAGGATGGCCTGCTGCTGTGCCTCGTCGGCACCGTCGGTCAGGACCACCCAGATCTCGTTCGGCGAGACACCCTGCAGCGGTGGCAGCGCATCGACACACTCGCTCACCGCGCCGTCACCGGGCTTGCCGGGGAGAACGACGTCGTCCACGCCTGGCAGGGCGAGCAGTTCGGTACGGAGCGGGCTGGCGGCGGCCCGGTCGAACGCGGCCCGGTCGCGCACGGTCAGCATCAGGGACTCCGGCAGCGACTCCGGGTTGACCTGGGCGAGCATCTCCGGCCGGTCCTTGAAGAGTTCCTTGAACCGCTGGTACGCCTGCTCCCGGGACTCGAACCTGACCTCCGTCGCGCCCGGTACGGCCCGCAGCCGCGCCTCGATCGCCTGCTTCTGCTGCTCCGTGACGTCCTCGGTCAGGAAGACCGAGATGGGGGCCGCCGGCTCGGTCGGGGGACCGTCCGGGGTGCAGCCGGCGAGGCCGGCACCGAGCAGGGCCGCCACCAGTACGGCAGAAGCTTTTTTCCACATGGCCCGGAACGGTAGTCGAGGCCGTCTATCCGGGACATCGGATAACTCCCCGGGTGCGACACGCGGACATAGGGGTCTTTGCTGGAAAAGACTGGAACTTGTACGCTCACGCCTCATGGCGGAGTCCGTGGAGGTGCTGGAACGGCGGATCGACGCCCTCCGGGCGGAGGTACGTCGTGCCGTGGTGGCTCGGGACAATCCGCGTACCCGGGCGCTCCGGGCCGAACTGCGGGCCGCCGAACGTGCCTGGGAGCAGGCCATCACCGACCTCGCCGACGCCCCTGAGCCCGCCGTCTCCGAGCCCGCCGCTCCCGCCGCCGTGCCCGGGCAGGCCGGCCGGGCCGCCGGCTCGTCGCGGTCCACCCGGGCGACCGGCTCGCCGCAGGCCGCCCGGGCAACGGCTTCGACGCGCTCCGGACGGGCCGGCGCCGGTGGCTCGCTGCTGCCGGTCCGGGAGCAGGTGCACCACGCGTTGACCCTGCTCTGCGTACCGGCCGCGTCGAAACTGATCGCCGACGTACACGAGGCGTTCTTCGACGGCGGAGGGCTCGACGGCGGAGGGCACGGCCTGGCCCCGGCCCGCCTCACCCACCTGCGCCGGGACGAGCGACGGTCGTACGAGACCGCCCGGCACTCGCGGCCGTACTATCTCTGCGCGGCGCTGACCGCCGACCACCTGACGCCGGCGCGCGGCCTCTTCGGGGTCTCCACCTGGCCGCTGGAACGGCGGATCGTCGGCCCGCTCAGTCCCCGGGTCGACTTCCTCACCGCGGCGGTCCGGATCGCCGAGCGGGCGGCCCGGATGCCACAGCCGAACCCCCAGTTGACCCGGCTGCTGTGGCGGTTCGCCACCAACATCCCCGGCGCGTCGGCCGGGCAGATACCCGGCACAGTGGACACAAGGGTGATCATCGAAGCTGCCGAGCACGAGCGTGAGGTGCACGCCGAGGCCGACCGGGCCCACCGGGCGGCGGCGGCCGACCGGGCCCGCCGGCACCTCGACGACGTCGCGCAACTCTTCGGCCACACGCTGGACCGGGTCAGGGAGACGAGGACGGCATGACGAGCAGCATCACCAGCACCGGAGTCGGCACCACCGAGCGGCTGGCCGCGATCCGGGGCGGTACGGCACCGAAACGGCACAACGCCCGGACCATCGCCGCGCTCACCCGTAATCCCGGCTGTGCCCGGCGGGCCGTACTCGACTGTGCGGGAGTGGACAAGCAGCGGCTGGCCGCGTACGTCGACTTCCCGGCCCGGTTCGGCCAGTCCGGGTTCGCCATCGCCCGGGGCAACGCGTTCGAGGCGCAGGTGAAGGCGAACGGCGCCGCCGAACTGCTGGCCCTGCTCCGGGAACGGCTCGGACTGCCGATTCCCGAGGTGGCGTACGACGACCTGGAGTCGGTGACCGGCCGGGAGAAGGAGAGCGCCGAGGTCCGGTACGCCCGCTCCCGGGCCCTGCTGACCCGGGCCGCCGCCGGGGCTGACGACGCCGGCACCCTCTTCGACCATCCGCTGCTCCGGATCGACGTCGCCGGGCAGCCGGTCTACCTCGAACCGGACCTGATCGCCTTCCAGGCGGGAGGCCGGTTCCACGTCGTCGAGATCAAGTCGTTCGCGGTGGTGGACGGGCAGGCCGACGCGGGAAAGGTCTCCTCGGCGGCGATCCAGTCGGCGGTCTACGTGCTGGCGATGCGGGAACTGCTGGCCAGCGCCGGATTCGACCCGGAGATCGTCTCGCACGACGTGATCCTGGTCTGCCCCCGGGACTTCTCCAACCAGCCGACCGCGGTGCTGATCGACGTACGCAAGCAGATGGCCGTGCTGCGCCGGCAGCTGAGCCGGATGACAAAGGTCGACCAGCTGCTGGCCGCGCTGCCGGCGGACCTCAGCTTCGACCTGGCGCCGGACGCGGCCGGGGTCCCGACCCGGGAGCCGGCGGCGGTCGCCGACGCGCTGCGGGCCGTCGACTCCCGGTACGCGCCGGACTGCCTGGCCGTCTGTGAACTGGCGTACTTCTGCCGGGACGAGGCACGCGGCTGCACGGCGGCACTCGGCCCGTCGACCCGGGAGGCGCTCGGCGGCATCGAACACGTGGAAACCGTGCTCGGGCTGGCCGGTGAGACCCTGGAACCGGCCGAGGAGCAGGCGGAGGCCGCCGCGCTGCTGCGGGCCGCCGCCCGGCTGCGCGCCGAGGTCCTGGCCGGGGCGCCGGCATGACCACGTCGGCGCGGATCGGGACTCCGGCCGGATGAGTACGTTGACCGCGCTGGCCCGGGCCGAGGCGGTCGCGGCCGGACGCGCCCAGCGGACCACCACCGTCCGGCACCTGCACCTGGGCGCCCGGCCGCTGGTGGTGATCCCGCTGGCCATGGCCGGTGAGGCGAACGCCCCGCTCGCCGCGCTGGTCGGCACCGACCGGGACAGCCCTAGGCTGCTGTTCGTACCGCAGCCCCGCAACCGTGACCAACGGTTCGGCTTCGCCGCCGAACTGGCCGGGATCGTCCTGCCCTACCTGACAGGCTTCCGGGGAGTCGCCGAGGCGGTCGCGGTCAACCGGGGCAAGGAGGTCCGGCACCGGTACGTCGACGCGCCGCAGCTGCTGGTGCCGAACTCGACCGGAATCCAGTTCATCCGGCTCTTCGGCCGGTCGACCCGGTTCCGGCGTACCGACGGGGACTATCCGGTGCATCCGTCGGTGCCGGTGCTCGGCCGCTGGCTGACGTTCCTCGCCGACCGGGCCGAACATCCCGGCTCCTGCCTGCTGCTCGGGCTCACCGAGGCGTTGACCGCGCACTGGGCGACCGGACAGTCCCCGCTGGAGGACAACCACCTGCCGGCGCTGCTCGGCTGGATCGACCCGCCACCCGGGCTGACCGGGGCGGAGGCGGCGGCGCTGGCCGAGGACCCGGTGAGCTGGCCGCCGGCCGGCCCGCTGACCGACCCGACGTTCGACAACGAGGTGCTGGCGCCGGCGATCGCCGACTACGAGGAGGCGGCCGACGACCCGGTACGCCGGGCCCGCGCCGCCGACGTGCTCGCCGACGCGCTCCGGTCGCAGCTCGAACCGACGTGGCGGCTGATGTGGCAGGGGCTGGACCTGCTCCGGGCGTTGCCGCCGGGCGGGCGGGTGGAGCAGCGCTGGGCCGAGGACCGGGACGCGTTCACCAACTTCATCCTGTACCTGGAGGAGGGCGGCTTCCCCCAGCCGCGTCGGGACGGGGCGGTCACCGCCGCGACCCGGCTGCACCGGCTGGAACGGGCCCTGCAGTCGTACGCGGTCCAGCGGGCGTACGACGATCCGCTGGTGATGGCCGACCACCGGCTGAGCGGCGAGGCGTTTGTCGGCACCGTCGTGCTGGCCGACCCGAACCGGATCGACGACAGCGGCAAACGGCGGGTACTGCGTCCCCGGATCATGCTCCGGACCAGCGACCCGGTCCAGATCATCCCGGGGGCGGCGGTCTTCTCCCCCGACCGGCCGCAGCAGAAGGCCCGGGTGGTCTTCGTCAACCCGGCGTCGGACGGGTCCGAGGGGACCGAGCTGGTGCTGGAGCTGACCGGCGGCCTCGGCCGGGCGTTGACCCCGGCACCGGGGAGCGTGCCGGAGGTCGGGAACCGGCTCTGCTACACCACACTCTCCGACGGCTTCATGCCGCCGGGCGAGTTCCCGGACCGGGAACAGACGCCGTGGACCCACGGCGGCCCGCCGACCGCGTACGAGGAGCCGGTCGAGCCGACCGCCGACGACGCCCGGGAGGAGTGGGCATGACAACGTCGCCGCCACAGCGCTGGGTGCTGCCCGGTACGCGGAATCTCGGAGTGGTGGCGCCGCGCGCCAGCCTCGACCCCGGTGCGGCGGAGCCGCCCGGAGTACGGGCCGACCGGGCGGTCGCCGCCGTCCTCGCCGACCTGCACGACGGGGAACACCGGGGCGTGGTGGTCGACTCGCCGCCCGGCGCCGGGAAATCGACGCTGGTGGTGAAGGCAGCCGGCGAGCTGGCCCAGGCCGGTGAGCCGCTGATCGTGGTCGCCCAGACGAACGAGCAGGTCGACGACCTGATCGAACGGCTCGCCCAGGCGCAGCCGGAGCTGCCGATCGGGCGACTGTCGGCGAACGACTACTCGGCGAGCGAGCGAATCCAGAACTATTCGACGGTCCGGGTCGCCGCCAAGGTCGCCGACCTCGGTGCGTCGTCGGTGATCATCGGTACGGCCGCGAAGTGGGCGATGGTTTCGGAGGGCCGCTGGCCGTGGGCGATCGTCGACGAGGCGTACCAGATGCGCTCGGACGCGCTGCTGCGGGTGGCGAGCCGGTTCGACCGGGCCCTCTTCGTCGGCGACCCGGGCCAGCTCGACCCGTTCTCCACAGTGGACACCGAACGCTGGCTCGGACTGACCTGGGACCCGATGCAGTCGGCGGTGGCCGCGCTGCTGCGACACAATCCCGACCTGCCGGTGCACCGGCTGCCGGTGTCGTGGCGGCTGCCCGCCTCGGCGGCCCCGGTGGTGGCCGAGGCGTTCTATCCGTTCACCGGCTTCTCCGCCGGGACGACGGCGGAGCAGCGGTCACTGTCGTTCACCACCGCCGGATTCGGTGGCGGGCCGGTGGACGAGGCGCTGGAGTTGGCCGCCGCGACCGGCTGGGCACTCTACGAACTGCCGGCCCGGCACACGTTACGTACCGACTCGGAGGCGGCGGCGGCCTGCGCCAAACTCGGATTGCGGCTACTGGAACGGGGCGCGGTGGCGGTCTCGGAGCGTACGCCGCAGGGGGCTCCGGTGACCGCGGACCGGATCGCGATCGGGGCCGCGCACCGCGACCAGGTCGCGGCGATCCGCGCCCGGCTCGGCGTGGCCGGTGCCGGGATCACCGTCGACACCGCCAACCGCCTCCAGGGCCGGGAGTACGACGTCACCATCGTGCTGCACCCGCTGTCGGGACGGCGGGACGCGACCGGATTCCACCTGGAGGCGGGGCGGCTGTGTGTGCTGGCGTCCCGGCACCGGCACGCCTGTGTGGTGGTGGCGAGGGCGGGGATCAGCGAGCTGCTGGACGCCCACCCGTCGACCGAGCCGGTGCACCTGAACGTACCGGTGAAGTTCCCGGACGGCTGGGAGGCCAACCAGGCGGTGATGTCCTACCTGGACGGCCGGCAGGTCGTCGCCGGCTGACCGGCAGCCGTGTGTGGTCGGCGCCGGCAGGGGAGGGCCGGCACCGGTCACACGCCGAGCGAGGCGCGGGTTGCCTGGACGATGTCGGACAGCTCCTCGAAGCAGTCGAAGCCCTCGTCGCCGTGGGCCAGTTCGACCCGGGCCATGTCGACCCCGCATTCACGCTGCCGCATCCTTACCAGCGGCTCGTCCACCAGGGAGACCGGGAAGGCCAGCGGGTCGAGGTCCCGCTCCAGGAGCCTCCCGACGCTCGCGCTGCCGCCACCGACCTGGAGCCACCCGTTCGTCCGGTCGTGGGCGACCACCCCGGCGGCGATTCCCCTCGTCCATTCGGTGAACAGCGCAGCCGCGCTGGGGGCGGCACGAACCGCCAGGTCGAGGGTGTCGGGGGGAAGCTCGTAGCGCCAGATCTCGCCCTCGTGCTCACCCGCGAGCACAAACGTGTAGAAGATGTACTCGAAGTGGAACAGCGGCATCTGCTGTCGCCAGGGAAAAGGCGTACCGATCGAGAGGCTCAGCAGGTCGAGCGGCTCACCCCCGGTCGGCCAGGCTTCGACCCATCCGCCGTTGGGCAGCAGCCGGTGCTCGTGCATTCCCTGGGAGGTCAACCAGGCCAGCTGCTCGGGCACCCGGTCCACCCCGAAGAGCCGGTAGACCAGCTCGGGCGGCTGCCCGGCCGGCGACTCCGCCGGCACCGGCCAGGCGAGGCCGGCAGCGGTCGCCGCCGTACGGTATCCGGCCACCGCGGCCCGGAGATCGCGCATGTCGTCGAGCATCAGGGGCCTCCGGCGGTGTGGTTCGGCGGCGCGGATCCTTCCCGTGCGCGGGAAGTTCCTGCCTGGCCAACGGGCGCGGGCCGGGCCAGGGTCCGGATCATCCTGCCCCACCTCGGGCGCCCGCGTCATCCCTCGATCTGTCCGGTAGCCGGGCCACGGCGGCGCGCCCGGCACCGCGGAGTGCTCAGCTGGCGCTGGGCGCTGATCCGGCGCGCCGGATCGGCATCCAGGTGGGCGGGTGATCGTTGCTCAGGAAGTCCGCGACCAACTCGGCGCAGAACTCCGGCTTCTCCTGCAACAGCAGGTGGGAGGCGTTTGGGACGATCGCGAGCTGCGAGTTCGGCAGCGCTTCGTACAACGCCACGGTGTGTTCCAGCGTCACCAGGTCGTCGTCGCCGGCCATCACCAGGGTGGGGCAGGTGACAGCCTCGAGGTCGGCCGGTTCCAGCCCGGGTTCCTCGTCAACCGCCCGGGCGATCTTCGAGATGACCACCGGGAAGTGGTCCGCACCGTCAGGCGACACCTCGGCGTACGCGGCGAGCAGCGGGGCCGGTGGCGTGCTGTCGGCGGTCGGCCGGAAGAGCATGCCGTCGGGGCGGTAGGCGCCGCTGACCAGCACCAGGCGGTCGACCAGTTCGGGGCGGCGTACGGCGACCTGGAGCGCGACCGCCGCGCCGGCGCTGTAGCCGGCCAGTCGGACCGGCCCGCCGACGGTCTTCTCGACGAAGCCGATGGTGTCCTGGGCCATCAGCTCGATCGTGATCGGCCCCGGTACGTCGGCGGTGTGGCCGTGGCCCCGACGTTCCGGCAGCAGGAGCCGGAACCGGTCGGCGAGCCGGTCCAGGTTGCCGGTGAAGCAGCGGCTGTCGGTGAGCCCACCGTGCAGCAGTACCAGCGGTTCGCCCGCGCCCCGCTCGTCGAACCACATGTGTACGCCGTTGACGTCCAGGTAGTCGGCCATCTTGTCGTTCCCCTCGTAGACGGTGTTCACCGGTTACTACGGGGCGGCGGCCGGAAACTCATCGGTGAGATGGCGCTGTGCGGGAAGTTGTTTGGTGGTTGACTGTTATGACTGGGAGTCATAATCATGCCTCTCAGTCATGTCGTCGGACCTGAACATGCGGCTCTCCTGAACATGCGGCCCTGCTGGACATGCCTCCCTGGACAGGCCGGCCGGCAGGCCGAAGACCGGGAAGAGCCGGTCGGCGTTCAGGTACGTCGTCAGTTCGGTGATCAGCCCGGCCGAGATGGTGACGACAACCAGCGCGAACGGCCGGTAGCCGGTCCCGTCGCCGGCCGGCCGGTACTGGCCGAACGCGGGTGTGCCGTTCGCGACGGTCGGCACCAACCGGGCACCGGCACAGGGATTGCCGGCCGCGCGCAGCATCTCGCGGATCTCGGCCCGGCCGCATCGCCACCAGGCGAACGGCGGCATCGAGGTGGTGGCATCCTCGTGCAGCAGCGACACCAGGGTCTCGACGTCGTACCGCTGGAAGGCGTCGCAGTAGCGAGCCAACAGATGCCGCTGCTTGACGTCGAGCGGCCGGTACGGCTCGGCGGGCGGCGTCGCCCGCAGGGTCGCCCTGGCCCGTTGCAGCGCGCTGTTCACCGAGGCGACCGTGGTGTCCAGGAGTCCGGCCACCTCGTCGGCCTGCCAGCAGAGCACCTCACGCAGGATCAGCACCGCCCGCTGCCGGGGCGGCAGGTGCTGCAGCGCGGCGACGAACGCCAGCCGGATCGTCTCGCGCTCGGCGGCCACCTCCGCCGGGTCGCCGTCGAGTCGTAGCACCCGACCATCCGGGACCGGTTGCAGCCAGGCAGACTCCGGCAGTGGTGGACCGAGGTCGGCCCCGGGTCCGGCCGCCGGGCCGAGGTCGACCGCGCGGGCTCGACGCTGGGCGCCGCGCAGCATGTCCAGGCAGATGTTGGTGGCGATCCGGTAGAGCCAGGCGCGGAGTGGGGCGCGGTCAGGGTCGTACCGGTCCCGGTTCCGCCAGGCCCGGACCAGGGTCTCCTGGACTGCGTCCTCCGCCTCGAACGGCGAGCCGAGCATCCGGTAGCAGTAGCCGGTCAACTCGACCCGGTACGGCTCCAACTCCACTTCCACGGCACCATCCCTCCGCGCCGGGCGACACACCAGCCGCTGTGATCGGCCACGTGCGGTTGCGGCGCTGACGATCTGAGCACTATGGCCCCTATCCAGACCGTATAAGGTCCATCGTGCTCAGATCATCGACGGGCTTCAGGCGGCGATGGCGCGGGCGGCGGCGTACACGTCGGGTGGGAGGGGACGGTCGAGTTCCCAGATGACCCGCATCGGACGGTCGCCGGTGTAGGACCGGAACGTCATCGGGCCGGCGTACAGGTACGCCGGAACGCCCAGGTCGCCGTCCTTGACCTTGGTTTCACGTACGAAGAGGTGCACGGTCGAGCCCTGCTCGGCGTGCCGGATGTAGCGCTGCCCGGTCGGGGAGGCGGCCGAGGTGGTGCTCTGTGACTCCCACTGGAAGAGCCGCTCGGTGATGGCACGGTCGGCGTACATGGTGGTGGGCGAGTAGTGGTGTTCGGCCTTGACCAGCGTGACAAAGAAGAGGTCGGCCCGCTCCTGCTGGACCCACTTCACCCCTTCACGGAGTTGGGTCGGGTTCGGCACACCAAAGCCGGCCAACGCCTCGTCCCGGCTGTATCGGGCATGCACCCGTAACGGCACGGCTGACGAGACCGGTCCGTGGGTGACCCGGTGGATCTGCTCCTGCAGCACGTCGGCCAGCTCTGCCAGCTCGGCGCACCGGTCCGGGTGCTCCCAGAGTCGGCGCAGCCCTTCCTCCGTACGGTCGAGTGGGATCTTGTTGCCCCAGAGCGCGACGTGCAGCAGGTTGGCCAGCCGGCCCGGAGCTGGGCGCTCCCCGGCAGCGACCCGGCGGAGCAGGTTGATCCGATCCGGGTCGTCCAGGTGCAACATCCGGCCGATCGCGGCGCCGAGGATGGCGTCATCCGGGCCGGGCTCACCCCGACCCAGGCCGGCCCGGTGGCGGAGGCCGGCCCAGCCACCGATCGTCCGGCGGCGGTACAGGTCCGCCAACTCGACGCCGGTTTCCCGTAGGAAGGTGCCGAGGCTGACGTCTCCGAGTTCCCGCAGTTCATTCGTGAGGTTGTTGGTCGAGTTGGGCAGCGCCGACCTAAGGTTTGCCAGTACGACGTCCTTGGCCACCCGGTCCAGCTCGATGTGGCAGCCGCTGGGCAGGTGGGGGAAATCCTGGATGAGCGCCTCGGTCAGGGCGCGGCGACTCACCCCGGTCAGCGCCCGCCACCGCAGGTCGAACCGGAAGTTGGCGTGCTGCCCGCCGATGAAGTCGAGTACGGTCAGGCAGGCCTTGCCCTTGTCGAGGCGCAGGCCACGACCGAGCTGCTGGAGGAAGATGGTCGCGCTCTCGGTGGGCCGCAGCAGCAGGATCGTGTCGACCATCGGCAGGTCGACACCCTCGTTGAACAGGTCGACGGTGAAGAGGACCAGCAGCTCACCGGCACGGAACTGGTCGATCAGCCGGCGCCGGTCGGCCGGGTCGATTTTCGAGGTGACGGCAGCCGAGGGCACGCCGGCCCGGCTGAACGATGTCGCCATGAACTCCGCGTGGGCGACGCTGACGCAGAAGCCGAGCGCCCGCATCTGGCCGACCTCGACCTTGTCGCGTACGGCCTGGAGGACCTTCGCGGCCCGCGCGTCGTTGCCGGTGTAGAGGTTGCTGAGTTCGCCCTGGTCATAGCCCTGCCCCCGCCGCCAGCGCAGGTTCGACAGGTCAACATCGTCGTGTACGCCGAAGTACTGGAACGGCGCGAGAAGCTGCCGTTCCAACGCCTCCCAGAGATGCAGCTCGACGGCGGTCCGGCCGTCGAACCAGTGCCGAACGTTCTGACCGTCGGCCCGGTCCGGGGTCGCGGTCAGCCCGAGCAGTTCACGTGGTTGCAGCCGCGCCAGCAGTCGGGTGTAGGTCGGCGCCTCCGCGTGGTGGAACTCGTCCACGATCACCATGTCGAAGCGGTCCGGGGGCAGGTCTTCGTCGCCGAGCCGGTGCAGGGACTGGACCGAGGCGAAGACGTACCGCCATTCGCTCGGCTTCTCACCGTTGACCAGAAGCTCGCCGAAGGTGCCGTCGCGCAGCACGTGCCGGAACACCGACCGGCTCTGCCGGAGGATCTGCTCCTGGTGAGCGACGAAGAGCAGCGTTTTCGCCCGACCCTCGGCCCGCAGGTGCCGGTAGTCGAGGGCGGCGACCACGGTCTTTCCGGTGCCGGTGGCCATCACCACCAGGTTGCGGTGCCGGTCGTGGACCAGCCGCTCGGCTTCGAGGTCAGCGAGGATGAGCCGCTGGTAGCCGTACGGGTGGACGTCGATGTTGGCGATCTCGACGTTTGCCTCGACGGTGTCGATCAGCCGCTCGCCGCGCGGTAGCCGCTGCCGACGCTCGCCCTGCAGTGCCGCCTTCAACCGCTCGGCGTCCCGGGCCGGGTCGTACTCCTCGAAGGCCGGGTCATTCCAGTAGTCCGCGAACGTCGTCTCAAACGTGTCGATGACGTACGGCTGCTCCAGGCCGGAGACCCGGATGTTCCACTCCAGGCCGTCGACCAGGGCGGCCCGGGACAGGTTCGACGAGCCGACGTACGCGGTGGTCACCCCGGTCTCGCGGTGGAACAGCCACGCCTTTGCGTGCAGCCGGGTGGTCCTGGTCTCGTACGAGATCCTGATGCTCGCGCCCAGCTTGGCGAGCTGGTGGACGGCGCGTTGGTCGGTCGCGCCAAGGTAGGTCGTGGTGATCACCCGGAGTTCGCCACCGCGCTCGATCAGCTCGCGGATCGAGGTTTCGAGCATACGTACGCCCTGCCAGGTGATGAAGGCACAGAGCAGGTCGACCCGGTCCGCGGAGGCCATCTCGGTGTTGACCTCGTGGCCGATCCGCGGCTGGTGCCGACCGTTGACCAGCAGGGCGCCCGTTGACAGCGGGGTGGCCGGACGGGCGGGAAAGTGCGGCGTGGCCGGCAGCGTCGGAGGCTTCGCGATCGCGGTGAGAAGCTGCTGGTGCGCCTTCGCCACCTGGTCGTCGTCGGTGGCGGCCTGGGGTTCGAGTGCGGCGATGCTCTCGGCGATGCGGTTGGCCATGTCGACCTGCCGGGACAGCCGCTCGTTGTCGTCGCTGCCGCCGGCCGCACGCAACGCCCGCCGCACCAGGCCGGCGATGTGCCGGGTGAGGATGGTGTCGGCGTCAGCCGGATCGAGCCTGTCCCGTTGGACCAGGTCGGCCTTGATCTGTTCGAGCTGGCTCGCCACCTCGTTGGTGACCAACCGTTCGTGGATCCCGGGTGCCAACTCCGTCACCCGGGCGAGAGTAGCCCGTCCAGCACAGGCGGGAATCCCCCGTGTCGGCGTGTCTCACGTCCCGTCGGCCTCGGACCGGGCCGCCGCCGGTTGCGTTCTTCCGGACTCTTTCGCCAGCTGCCTCTGGCTCCGACTGGCGCTTTCCAGGTTCGTGTACGGCGCGGCCGAGTTCGAAAGCCAGCCGTGTCGCCTCGTACGCCTGCTCGGCGCCCGGTTCAGCCATGCGCCGCTCCCGCATAGCGGCCCAACTGCCAACCTCGCCCATGGCCTTTATACCTCCCTGTCCAGGGCCTGGTGTGCCTCGTTGATACACCGTGCCAATACCCGATCTGCCCGAGCGACCTCCTGGTCGTCGCGGATGCGCGCCTTCTGGAGACCGTCAGGGCGTCAGCTCTCCTGATCGGCGTAGCCGGCGTACGTCTTCGACCAACTCGGGCCAGCGGAAACGGGCGTCCGGCGACGACGGTCGTGGTGCCTCGGTGGGGGTGAAGTGGACCCCCGCCTTCTGGAGGACCTGGACGTGGTGCGGGTACGCGGGATGGGTGGTGAGCGCCGACTTGGCGTACGGGGAGACGAGGATGGGGGCCCGGAGCCCCAGCATCTCGTTGAGGACGCCCAGGGCGAAGTTGTCGCTGATCCCGAGCGCCCACTTGTTGATCGTGTTGAAGGTGGCGGGCGCGACCAGCAGCGCCTCCGCGTCGGGTAGCGCGCCCGGCGCGCCCGGCCGCCGCCAGGCCGATCGCACTGGGTAGCCAGTCTGGTTGGTAAATGCCTCAGTGTCGATCCAGGTCGCGGCCGTCGGGGTGGCAACGACGCATACCGTCCAGTTGTCTTCGAGAAGAAGATCGACCAGCTCGCCGATCTGTTGGGCCGGGGGCGCGGCACACACCACGACACACAGCACGGACCGTCGCTCGCTCATGCCAGCAAGTTCAGCACGTAGCAGTTACGGATCGATAGGCGTACCGTCTGGGTACACGATGTACCCAACGCGGTGAGGTGCGCCATGACGGACCAGACCGAGCCCACTCCCGGCAAGCGGGTCGAGCGCCTTCGCCGCGCGGCGGGTCTCTCCCGGGAACGGCTTGCCGGCCTCGCCGGCCTCTCTCCAACCACCGTCAAGTTCATCGAGAACGGCAAGCGTTCACTGACTCTTCGGGCCGCCCAGCAGATCGCGCCGCACCTCGGCGTACGCGACCTCGGAGACCTGTTCGGGCCCGCCGTCACGCTCTCCCTCGACGTCCGACCCGGTCATCCCAGCGTCGAGGACGTCCGTCGTGCCCTGACCGCCTGGCACGTCAACGTCACCGGCGAACCAGCCTCGCCCGACTACCTCCGAGGTGCAGTCGACTCGGCGTGGCAGACCTGGCACACGTCCCGGCACCAGCGATCCGAGGCCGGCGCCATCCTGCCGGGTCTACTGGACGCCGCACAGCGGGCGGTTCGGCTGCACAGCGGCACGGAACGCCGACAGTCGCTTGCCATGCTGGCCCAGGTGTACCACCTGGCCCAGGCGTTCCTGGCCTGGCACGGGGACCGCGAGTTGTGCTGGTTGACCGTCGACCGGGGGATGACCGCAGCCCTGGACGCGGACGATCCGCTCGCCATCGCCCAGGCGAGCTGGTACGCGGCTCACCTGCTTCGCTCTGTCGGTCGCGGTGACGAGGCGCTGGCCCGCCTCGGTGAGGCGCGGGCGCTTATCGAAACCCGAGTGGCGGACGGCCCGACCGAGTGCGCCGAGATGCTTGCCGACCTGCACCTCTGTATGGCGCTTACCCGGGCCCGTACCGGAGATCAGGGGGCCTGGTCGGACTGGGAGATCGCCCGCGAGGTGGTGCACCGGATATTGCCGGCCGACTTCGTCGGGTTGCGTACCCGGGTTTCTCGCCCACTGGTTGAGGTCTACGCGGTGATGTGTGCCGTTGATCTGGGCGATCCGGACGAGGCGCAGCGCCGGGCGCACTCGCTCGACCCCACGTCGATCCCGTCGACCGAGCGGCGCGGCCGGCACTATGTGGAGTTGGCGCGCAGTGCCGACCTGGAAGGTGCCAGGGAGGCGACGCTTCATCTGCTGCACAAGGCGGACGTGACCTCGCCGGAGACGGTTCGGTACAGCCCGGCCGCGAGAGACATGCTCGACCGCCTGGTGAACGAGGCTCCGGCATCGATCCGGGCCGAGGCGGTGGATCTCGCTCAACGGGTGGGTCTGACTCCATAGGGGAACATGTCGTAACCGGGTACGTGCTGTACCCCTTCGCCTACTTTCGGGCATCTAACGTGGTCGCACGGTCGCGGCGAAGAAGTCGCATCGCAGGCCGAATGGTGTAGCTGCCTGCGTAGCTGTTCGTCCCGCCGTGACCGCCCCGATCGGACGCGGTAGCACGACCTTCGTCAGCATCGAATATCGCCGCGCCGCGTCCGCCCTGGCCGGGATCGGTGCGGTCCCCCCCGTGCAGCGGTCCCGGCCTTCCCAGCCGGGTGTGACGGTCGGCGCTGGTCAGGCTCGGCCGCCATGCCCCTTGATCTGTGGAGCGTTAGGTGGGCATCTGGAAACGCTGGAGGCAGCGGCGGTTGACCGCACTTTTTGAGCGGCATGCGGCCGAGATTTACGCAGCGGCTCTCGAAGATGATGCCGAGGAAGCGGAGGCCGCGCGCCAGCGCGTACTTGAGCTGGCTCGGCGGCACGAAACCGGGCAGGAGGACGACCAGTCACGACGTACCCGGATCTGGTGTGACGCCCGGGTCGACGGACCCGGCGGCCGCCGCTGCTGCCGGCCCGCCCACCACCCCGGCGCCTGTGCCTCCGACCGGAAGTAGGTGGCGACCGGGAGTGCTGCCAATCAGATAGGCGGCGTCCGCAGCGGCCATCTCGGCGTACGCCGAGGCCAGCTCCTGCGGGGTGAAGGCGCCGTGCTCGGCCTGCCACTGCTGGACCACCGTCCGGCCGGCCCGCAAGCGCAGCTCACGCTCGATCGCACCGACGGAGAATCGGGAAAGCGGCACATCCTCGTCCTCTCCTGGTCATCCATCGACTGACGTGAGACGGTTGATCGTAGCGTGTCTGGGTGGCCACAAGGGGTGATGAGCGTGGCGGTAGTTGACGGTCCATCTGCCTGGGCGATCGAGCGATTCGGGTTCACACTCGCAGTGCAGCTGTGGCGCCGAGTACCGGCGGCAATGCACCGGGCCGTCGAACGCGCGAGGGACGCGCGAGACGCATCTGAGATGACCAGCGACCACGCTTTCGGTTCGGTGCGTTGGCTCGTGCAGTACGAGGAGCTGCTCAACCATCTCGAGGGCCTGCCGGAGACCGTCTCGGTACGTCCACCGCGTGCCCAGTTTCGGATCACGATCTGTGCCGGCCATCTCCTCCTGCCCTGGCGCTACTCGGCGAAGAGCGACGTACCGATGGATTTCGTGCGACCGAACCGAACCTTCAGCCGGTTCGCCCGTGACCTGCTGCGTCTGTTCGGCCCGGAGCCGAGGTTCACCCAGGATCCGCTTCCGCTGATGCCACCGCATCCCGAGCACGACCGCGACCTGTCCGAGCTGCGTGGCGCCGTCGAGGATCTGACCCTGGAGCCGAAGGTGCTGTCCATTCCCTGGTCGCCATCCGGAGCAACGCGCCGCCGCAATGCTTACCGTCAGCCGTCCTGCTGACGGTCCAGGCGATCGCGGAGTGCCGCCGCGATCTCGCCGGCCGCGACGAGCTGCTCCGGGGTGAGGGCGTCGACGAAGAGTTCGCGGATCGCCCGCAGGTGCGGGTACGTGGACCGCTGGAACGCTTCGGCGCCGGCCTCGGTGAGCAGCACCTCCGCTCCGCGGGGGTCGGCGGCGGACTCCTGGCGCCGGATGAGGCCGCGCCGCTCCATCCGCCCCAGGTGGTGGGAGAGCCGGCTCCGTTCCCAGCCGATCCGGGTCGCGAGTTCGGACGAGCGTAGCTGCCGGTCCTCCGCCTCGCTGAGGGCGAGCAGCACGGCGTAGTCGCCCGGCGAGAGCGCGCACTCGGTCTGCAGGCGGGACGTGAGCCGGGACCCGAGCGTCTGGGTGGTCTCGATGAAGTCCCGCCAGATCCGGAGCTGCTCGGCGGTCGGAAGCTGGCGGCCCCCTCTGCCGGGTGTGGCGTTTGTCATCTGGCTCCCCCTGATTGACATGTCAACCACAGGCTAGCATTGTTGACGTGTCAAGCACCTGAGGCTTCCGGCCCCGGGTGTCGCCGGCCGGGGAGTACGTGAGGGAGGGACGATGACAGCGGACAACTTCGAACTGGGACTCAACTCGTTCGGGGAGGTGGCCACAGACGGCGGCCGGGTCCTCAGCGACGCCGAGACGGTACGGCTGCTCGTCGACGAGGCGCGGCTCGCGGAGTCGGTCGGACTCGACGTGTTCAGCGTGGGCGAGCACTACCGGCAGGGCCACAACGACTCGGCGACACCCGTACTGCTCGCCGCGATCGCCACCGCGACCGAGCGGATCCGCCTCGGCACCTCCGTCACCGTGCTCAGCACCAACGACCCGGTACGGCTCTACCACGAGTTCTCGACCCTCGACGCGGTCTCGAACGGCCGTGCGCAGATCGTCCTCGGCCGCGCCTCGGCGACCGAGTCGTTCCCGCTGTTCGGCTACGACCTCGCCGACTACGAGCGACTGTTCGAGGAGAAGCTCGACCTCTTCGTCCGGCTCCAGGGCGACGAACCGGTCACCTGGTCTGGAACGGTACGCACCCCGCTGGTCGGGCAGCGACTGCACCCGCGCATGCGTCCCGGCGGCATCCCGACCTGGATCGGCGTCGGCGGCAGCCCCAACTCGGTGGCCCGGGCCGCCCGCTACGGGCTCCCGCTCATGCTCGCGATCATCGGCGGGCGCCCGCAACGGTTCGCCGGCCACGTCGACCTCTACCTCCGGGCACTCGAACAGGCCGGCCATCCGGTACGCCCGATCGGGCAGCACTCGCTCGGCCTGGTCGCCGACACCGACGAGGAGGCCGTGGAGACCTGGTGGCGGTACTGGCAGCCGGTGGTCACGGCGCTCGCCGAGGAGCGCGGCTTCTACAGGCCGGACCGCACCCGCTACGAGATCGAACTCGCCACGGGCGCGCTGTTCGTCGGGTCTCCGGAGACGGTGGCCCGGAAGATCGCGAAAACCGCCCGCGACCTGCGGCTGAGTCGCTTCGATCTCAAGTACGACATCATGCACCTGCCGCGCGACGCCCGCGTGCGCACCATCGAGCTGCTCGGCAGCGAGGTCGCGCCCCGGGTCCGGGAACTGCTCGCGAAGGAGCCCACCCATGTCTGATCTCGTGTTCGGCCTCGACAGCTTCGGCGACGTCCCGGCGGGCGACTCCGGCGCACTCGTCTCGCACGCCGCGGCGATCCGCCAGGTCGTCGACGAGGCGGTACTCGCCGACGAACTCGGCGTCGACGTCATCGCCCTCGGCGAACACCACCGACCGGAGTACTCGGTGTCGACCCCGGAAACCGTACTGGCCGGGATCGCCACCCGTACCTCACGGATCCGCCTCGCCTCAGGGGTCACCGTGCTGAGCTCCGACGACCCCGTCCGGGTCTTCCAGCGCTTCGCCACCGTGGACGCGCTGTCGCACGGCCGGGCCGAGGTCATCCTCGGCCGTGGCTCGTTCACCGAGTCCTTTCCCCTGTTCGGTTACGACCTGCGCGACTACGACGTACTGTTCGAAGAGAAGATCGAACTGTTCGTGAAACTGTTGGAGGAGAAGCCGGTCACCTGGAGCGGCACCGTGCGGGCCCCGCTCGAGCAGGCCGACGTGTTCCCGAAAACGGAATCCGGGCGCCTGCGCACCTGGGTCGGCGTTGGCGGCTCACCGCAGTCGGTCGTCCGGACCGCCCGCTACGGGCTCCCGCTCATGCTCGCCATCATCGGCGGCGCCCCCGAGCGCTTCGCACCGTACATCGACCTCTACCGGCGGGCAGCCGAGCAGCTCGGAACGACCGCCCACCCGGTCGGGATGCACTCGCCAGGCTTCGTCGCCGACACCGACGAGGAGGCGAAGGAAGTGTTCTGGCCGTCCTACCGGATCATGCGGGACCGGATCGGCGCGCTGCGGGGCTGGCCACCGGTCCGTCGCGCCGAGTTCGACGCCGAGGTGGCGCAGGGGTCGCTCTACATCGGCTCACCCGAGACCGTGGCCCGCCGGATCGCCCGCGCGGTCCGCAGCCTCGGCGTCGGCCGGTTCGACCTCATCTACACCGTCGGGCCGCAGCCGGTGAGCGCCCGGATGCGCGCCGTCGAACTGTACGGCACCACGGTGATTCCCCTGGTCCGTGACATCCTGGCCAGTTGAGCCAACCAGTTGGCCCGGCGAGCTGACCGGGCCATCGGACGCCACCGCGACACCCGGAAGGAAGACATGGACGACAACGCCCCGAACGGGCCGCAAACCATCGGCATCCTCGGCGCCGGCAAGGTGGGTACGGTGCTCGCCCGGCTGGCCCTCGCCGCCGGCTACCGGGTGCTGATCGCCGGCTCCGGGGACCCGGCGAAGATCGCCCTCACCGTCGAGGTGCTCACGCCCGGAGCGGTCGCCACCACCGCACTGGACGCCGCGACCGGTGCCGACCTTGTCATCCTCGCCCTCCCGTTGAGCAAGTACCGCAGCATTCCCGCCGAGGCGATGCGCGGCAAGCCGGTCGTCGACGCGATGAACTACTGGTGGGAGATCGACGGCATCCGCGACGACCTCACCAACCCGCGTACGTCATCGAGCGAGACCGTCCAGACGTTCCTGTCCGGTTCCCGGGTCGTCAAGGCGTTCAACCACATGGGGTACCACGACCTCGAGGCCGAGGCCCGACCGGCGGGGACGGCCGGACGTAAGGCGATCGCGGTCGCCGGCGACGATCCGGCCGACGTCGCCGCGGTCGCGACCCTCGTCGACGCGCTCGGCTTCGATCCGGTCATCGCCGGACCGCTCGCCGAGGGCGTACGGCTCGAACCGGGCAGCGAGTCGTTCGGCGCCAACGTCAGCGCCGACGAACTGCGGGCCATGCTCGACCGCTTCCCGGAGTCGGAGCGGGGCCGGGTCGTCGCCGCCGCCCGCGCCGGGACGGGGCAGGACGCCGGTTGAGACGGGACGACGCCGGTCGAGACGGGCCGGGGCGGCCCGCTGATCGCGGACCGCCCCGGTTCAACCACAGGTCAGAAGCCGAGTACGCCCCGACCGCCGACGACCGGCAGCCGCAGCTCGCTGTCGTTCGGTGCGACCCGCAGTTCGGTGCCGCCGAACGGCAGCAGCGTGTACTCCTGGTCGCTGGAGAAGACGACCACACCGATCCGGTGTCCGGCCGGGAAGACGTAGTCCTTCGGCTCCAGGGTCCACCGGTAGTCGTACAGCTTGCCCTGCCGGACCGGCTCGGTGCGGGACGGACCCTTGCGGTTCTGCGGGTCCATCCAGCCCCGGGTCACCACGAACGGCGCGGCGGTGGAGCCGGCCGGGCCGTAGTCGACCAGGTAGACGGTGAGGTTGGCGTCCGGCTTGTTGCCGATCGCCATCCGCAGCCGCATCTCCGGCCGGCCGGAGAACCGTACGTCGGCGGCGAGCGCCGGTGAGAGGTAGGCGAGCCGGTTCGCGCTCGCGGCGTCCGGGTCGGCGACCAGGGCGTCGGGGTGGATGGTCCGGCCCTCGTCGACAAAGGACTGCTCGACGTTGCGGCTCGGCTGCCGGCCGGTGGTCAGCGTGCCCGGCTGGCCGGCGCTGGTCGCGGCCAGCTTCAGCGCCACCTCGCGCGCACCAGGATCAGGCCAGTTGCGGTACGTCGTGTAGATCCGGTTCTCGCGCTGGAGTACCGCGGTCGGCTCGTCCATGATGCCGTTGCGGATGTTCCACAGCCAGTAGTCGAACCACCGGTTCTCGGTCTGCTTGTACGTCCAGGTCTGCCCGTTCGGCAGGGTCACCGACGCGGTGCTGCCCGGTCCGCCGTGCCCGCCCTGGTGCAGCCACAGCTTGCGCGGCACCCGGTTCTTCGTCAGCTCGTCCCACCAGCCTGCGAAGTGCTCGGTCTTGACGTTCCAGTCGTTGAGCCCGTGTACGACGAAGACGCTCGCCTCGACCTTCCGGGCGTCGAGGTAGTCCCGGTCGGCCCAGAACTTCGTGTAGTCGCCGGTGACCCGGTCCTGCTCCTCGGTGATCTCGGCGAACTCGTCCGCGCAGCGTCCCTCGGACCGGGCCCGTCCGCCGGTGAACATGGCCAGGACGTCCGCGTCCTCACCCTGGTACGTCCCCGGGGCGACGACCAGGCCGTTTGCCCGGTAGTAGTCGTACCAGCTGCTGATCGCGGCGACCGGGACGATGGTCTTGAGCCCCTTGACCCCGGTGGTGGCGACCTGGTTCGGCAGCGTGCCGTTGTAGGAGGCGCCGATCATGCCGACCGCGCCGGTGGTCCAGTCGGCGTTGACCGGGGCGCCGTTGGCGTCGTACCCGCGCGCCCGGCCGTTCAGCCAGTCGATGACCGCCTTGGTGCCGAGCGTCTCGGCCTGGTCGCCGGTGGTCGGGCAGCCGTCGGAGTCGCCGGTGCCGATGCTCTGCCCGAGCACGACCGCGTAGCCGCGCGGCACGTAGTAGTCGTCCCAGGAGCCGGGCAGGTTGGCCTTCGCCGTCGCCCGTTGCACCCCGACGTCGGCGCTCCGCTGCCTGGAGCGGTCGGCGAGGCCGTTCTGTGGCAGTTCGTCGACCAGCACACTCGGGTATGGGACGTCCTCCCAGACGTCCTTGCGGTACGGGCTGTGTTCGAAGATGACCGGCACCTTGAAGCCGGTGGCGGTCTCCCGGGGGCGGGAGATGTCGATCGCGATCCGGTCGGGGCTGCCGTCGTGGTCGGTGTCGAGTGACGTCTGGACGTACACCCGCTCCTCGATCGCGTCGTCGAGCGAGAAGACCGGCTGGGTCATGCCGTCGCTGACCACGATGCCGGGCGTGGTGGGGGTCGCCGGCGGTGCCGCCGAGGCGGCCGGGGCGGCACCCAGGACCAGCGCGCCGGACATGCCGACGCCGAGTAGGGACAGGTACGGGGGTCGACGCACGGGCGTCTCCTTCGGTCGAACCGGTGGCCGAGCCGGCCAGGGGGTGGAGCCGGTAGAGCCGTCTGTCCACATGCTAGGTGCGATCGAAGGATTTGTTGATCATCTTTGCCGGGAAGTTCCCGCCACGGGTGGCCCTGTTGACGCCACCGGCCCGCCGAGGAGGCGGACCGGTGGTCCGGGTCGGGAGGTGCCGGCGGGAACCGGTCAGTGGGACTTGGTCAGCGGGACCGGACGATCTCGTCGACCAGGGCGGCGAACCTCTCCGGTGCGGCCAGGAACGGCGAGTGGCCGCCGGCCCACCGGCGGGTCTTTCCGGCGTGCGCCGACATCGTCTCCTGTAGCGCGGTCGGCAGGATCCGGTCGTCCTCGCAGACGATGTAGGTGGCCGGGATGTCGTGCCAGGCGGCCCGGGTCACCGTGCCGGTGAACGACACCAGGCTCTGGTCGACCAGGTCGGCCACCGCCCGCGCGGCCACCTCCTCGGGTACGTCGTGGTACAGCGCCGGGCCCGGGTGCTCGGGCCGCGGGAAGAGGCCGCTGGTGTCGGCGGGCACCTCCATGCCGTGCCGGCTGTACATGGACTCGCCGTCGTCGAGCAGGTACGCGGCCAGGAAGATCAGGTGGTCGACGTTGTGGGCACCGGTCAGGCCCTGGGCGGTCGGGATGCCCCCGTACGAGTGGGCGAGAACCACCACCGGGCCGTCGACCGCGTCCACCTCCCGGCGGACCGCGTCGGCGTCGTCGTACATCGAGGCGGTCGGGTTGGTGCCGGCGCTGGGCAGCGCGGCAACCCGAGTCTCGTATCCGAGTTCGGCGAGCGCGGCCCGGGTGGCGTCCCAGGTCGAGGGGCGGTGCCAGGCGCCGTGCACCAGCACGATCACCGGCCGCTCCGCGGTTGCGTCAGTCATCCTTCTCCTCTTCGGGACCAGGTCCGCGGGCTCGCGGACAACGTCGCCGTACATGGTGTCAGACATTGTGTCCGACGATTCGTCCGGAGCGCGTCGCGCGAGGAAGGTCACGTCATCCCCGACTTGCCGAATTCCGTCAACGGTGGAGCCCTGGGTTTTCGTGACGCTGAGGACAGCTAAGTGCTAATGTGCTAGGACCCTAGTGATTTGGAGTTGGAGTGATCGAGTTTCACCTGGACGCCCGATCCGGCGTCGCGCCATACATGCAGTTGATCCAGCAGGTCCGCCAGGCCATGCGGTTGGGGCGGCTCAACGAGGGGGACCGGCTGCCCACGGTCAAGGAGGTCGTCGCAAAGGTGGCGATCAACCCGAACACCGTGCTCAAGGCGTACCGGGAGTTGGAGTACGAGGGGCTGGTCGCGGTCCGGGCCGGCATCGGGACGTACGTGACCAGGACGTTGAGTGACGCGTCGCTTGCCGCGCACGGGCCGCTGCGCGAGGAGTTGGAGCAGTGGCTCGGCAGAGCCCGGCACGCCGGACTCGACGAGGAGAGCATCGAGGCGCTCTTCGTCAGCACGTTCCGGACCCCGGCGGGGGAGCGGGCATGACCGCCGCCATCGAGACCGCACGGCTGACGAAACGGTACGGGCGGCGCCCCGCACTGACCGACTGCGACCTGAGCATTCCGCGCGGCCGGGTCGTCGGGCTGGTCGGGCCGAACGGTGCCGGCAAGTCGACCCTGCTGCAGTTGGCCTGCGGGCTGCTGGCGCCGACGTCCGGCACCATCGAGGTCCTCGGTGCCCGCCCGGCGAGCGGGCCGGAACAGCTGGCCAAGGTCGGTTTTGTCGCCCAGGACACTCCCACCTACGCCCGGCTTACCGTGGCCGAGCACCTGCGCCTCGGCGCCCGACTCAACCCGGGCTGGGACGCCGCGCTGGCGGCCCGCCGGATCGAACACCTCGGACTGGACCCGGCCCAGCCGGCCGGCAAGCTCTCCGGCGGCCAGCGGGCCCAGCTGGCCCTCACCCTGGCCGTCGCCAAGCACCCCGAGCTGCTGATCCTGGACGAGCCGGTGGCCAGCCTCGACCCGCTGGCCCGCCGGGAGTTCCTGCAGAACCTGATGGAGTTCGTCGCCGACAGCGAGGCCAGCGTGGTGCTCTCCTCGCACCTGGTCGCCGACCTGGAGCGGATCTGCGACTACCTGGTCGTGCTGACCGCCGCGCGGGTCCAGCTCGTCGGTGAGGTCGACGAACTGCTCGCCACCCACCACCGGCTGACCGGGGACCGGGTCGACCCGGCCACGCTGCCGGCCGGTCAGCGACCCATCCAGGCCAGTCACACCGAACGGCAGTCCACCCTCGTGGTACGCAGCACCGCCCCGGTCGACGATCCGCGCTGGACGGTAGGCCGGCTCGACCTGGAGGACCTGGTCCTCGCCTATCTGACCGAGGCCGCCACCGTCGGCCGTACGCCCGTCCTGGAGGCCCAGCGATGACCTGGCTGACCTGGCGTCAGTTCCGTACCCAGTTCTCGGCGGTCCTGGCCGTCCTGGCCGCGTTCGCCCTCCTGCTGCTGGTCACCCGCCCCGGCCTGAACGAGCTGTACGCCAGCAGTGGCCTCACCACCTGCGGCGACAGCTGTGGCTCCGCCGCCGACAGCTTCCTGACCCGGGTGGGCGGGGGCATGATCGGCAACTTCTACTACCTCGGCATCGGCGGCATGTTCGCATTGCCGGCTCTGCTCGGGGTCTTCTGGGGCGCGCCCCTGGTCGCCCGGGAACTGGAGACCGGCACCCACCGGCTGGTGTGGAACCAGAGCGTCACCCGCGCCCGCTGGCTGGTGGTCAAGCTCCTGCTCGGCGGCGTGGCCAGCATGGTCGCCGCCGGGCTGATCACCCTGGCGGTGAGCTGGTGGGCCGCCCCGATCGATACCGTCGGCATGGACCGGATGCTTCCCCACCTCTTCGCCAACCGAGGGCTCGTCCCGGTCGGCTACGCCGCGCTTGCCTTTGCCGTCGGGGTCACCGCAGGGCTGCTCATCCGGCGTACCGTGCCGGCGATGGCGGTCACCCTGCTGGTGGTCGCCGTTGTCCAGATCGCCATGCCCTTCCTGGTCCGCCCATACCTCATCGCCCCCGTCCACCAGGTCCGGGCGATCGACACCGAGCGACTCGAGATGTTCGGGATGAACGCCGCCGGGGAGGTGTGGCTGCTCGGCAAGATGGAAGAGCCCGGTGCCTGGATCATCTCCAACCGCACCCTGACCCCGGCCGGCGAGCCGTTCGCCGCGACCAACCCGGAGGTCTGCAACCGGGAGAACGGTCCCCGGCCCTGCCTGGAGTGGATCGGCACGCTCGATCTGCGGCAGGAGGTGTACTACCAGCCGGCGAACCGCTACTGGCCCCTACAGCTGATCGAGACGACGCTGCTGTTCGTGGTCGCCGTCGGTCTCGGCGCCTTCTGCCTCTGGTGGATCCGCCGCCGACTGGCCTGACCGTCACCGTACGACGGACGGGGGTGCCGGGCAGGCGGCGTTGGGTGTGGGAACGTTGACCATAGCTTGATCACTTACGTATGGTGTGCGCCGTGAAGAACATGCGCGAGCCGACGTTCCTCATCCTCACCGCGCTGGCCGACGGGCCCCGGCACGGCTACGGCATCGTGCGTGAGGTCCGGACCCTGTCCGAGGGCCGGGTCAGCCTGCTGACCGGCACCCTCTACACCGCGCTCGACCGACTCACCGCCGAGGGGCTCATCGAGCCCGACCGCGAGGAGGAGGTCGACGGGCGGACCCGGCGGTACTACCGGATCACCACCGAAGGGCTCGCCGCGCTCACCGCACAAACCGCCCGGCTCCGCCAACTCGCCGCCGCGGCCGAGGCCCGGCTCCGCACCGTCCGGCCGAGGACCGTGTGATGGGCCGCCCATCCGGGGAGCGGGTGACGGTCGACCGGCTCGCCCGCCGGTACGGCCGACTGCTGCTCGTCTACCCGCGGACGTACCGCCGCTTCCGGGGCGACGAACTGCTCGGCGCCCTGCTCGACGCCGCCCCACCCGGCCGGACCCGGCCGACCGTACGGGAAACCGCCGACCTGGTCCGGCACGGTCTGCGGGCCCGCCTCGGTCGGCCGGCCAGTCGTACCGTCGTCGCCTGGGCCCTGCTCGCCTCGGTCATCGGCGGTCTCTTCACCGCCGCGCTCGCGACCCGGGTCGCCTGGCAGACCGCCGAGCCACTGCCCCGGACCGCCGAGGCGCGGGAGATGCTCGCACAGATCCTGCCCGGGCAGGAGTTTACCGGCATCGAGGACGCGCCCGCCCTCTTCGTCTTCTACGGACAGCCGCTGAGCTGGGGCGCCGTCCACAACCTGCTGTTCTGGGACGGCGGCGAGTACGCCCAGGCGGGGATCGGCGGCGTGGTCGACGGCACGCTGGCGTACCCGCCGCAGCAGACCATCGAGCTGGTCCAGCGCAACCTGCGCGCCGACGGCTGGACGGTCCATCCGACGACGACCAACGACATGTACGGCTGTGTCGGCCCGCCCTGCGACCCCACCACGATCCCGAAGTCCACCACTATTGTGGCGGGGCGCGGGGACACCACGTTCACCATGCAGGTGAACCCGGCGTACCCGGGAAACTCCGCGTTCATCTCGGCGGGGTTCCGGCGGGCCACCCCGTCGGCTGTGTACCCGTACGGGATCGGCGGCGGTCTCCTCGGCGGGGCGGCCGTGTTCCTGCTGTTCGGCTGGGCCAGCCGGCGGACCGAGCGACGCCGGCTGGCCGGTGCCGGGCTGAAACTGCTGTTGGGTGTCACGCTCTTCCTCTGGTGGGTGCCGACGGTTGCCTCCGTCCAGTGGATGGCCCGACACCACCGTGCCGAGCCACACCCGTCGTGGCACCCGATGTGGGAGTGGCTCGGCCAACCGACGTTCTCCCTGCCGTTCCTGGTCGGCTGCGGATCGGCGCTGCTCGGCCTGGCGATCGCCGCCGTACCCGGTGGCGACCGCGAGCCGGGCAGCGCCGCCGCCGACCGGCCGACGCCGGTCTAGCTGAGTCGGCGGATCCGCCAGAAGCAGCAGACGACCAGCAGCGCGGCGAGGGCGAGGAGGATCCCGGTCTCGGTCCACTGCAGTGCCCAGAACTGACTGTCCGGGTGGTAGACAACGTCCTGGCGGAGGCCGAGGGTGCCGATCCAGGCGTCGCACTTGTCCGGTGACCCGCTCCGGCCGCAGACGTCCAGGTTGGCCGGGCCGCGGAAGACCTCGCCGCCGGGGGTGATCGTCTGGTTCGACACCGTCCAGGCGTTCGGCACCCCGGCGCCGAAGATCTCCATGGAGCCGTTCTGCCGGATCCCGACCATGGCCAGTTTCTCGAGGTCCAGAAGCGGTGTCTCGTGGCGCGGGGCCACCAGCCGGGTCCGGAGCCACAGCGGCATCGCCACCGCGGCGGCGGTGTAGCCGGCCAGGGTGGCGGCCATCGCCGGCATCGTCCGGCGGATCAGCATGCCGCAGGTCACGCCGAGGGTGAACGCGAAGACGGCGTAGCCGACCGGTACGACGCCCCGGGCGCCGTAGACCAGCGGGGTGATCCGGTCCCCGGCGGCGCCGTCGATCCGGTCGGCCCAGCCGGTGACCAGCACACTGAGCAGGCCGGTGACCGCCACCGTGGTAGCGCCGAGGAACACGAGCTTGCTGGCCAGCCAGCGGGTACGGCTGACCGCCTGGTTCCAGATCAGACGGTGGGTGCCGGCCTCCAGTTCGCGGGCGACCAGCGGAGCACCCCAGAAGATGCCGACCAGGGCGGGCGTGAGGTACATGACCGCGAGACCCGAGAAGTAGAGGGTCCCGGCGGCGCTGTCGTTGACCCGGGTGAGGAAGTCCCGGGTGACGGTGGCGCAGTCACCGGAACAGGCGGCGACCTCGGCGTACAGCTCGGTGATGGTCGGGACGGTGACGAGCAGCAGGACGCCGAACACGGCCAGGGCGGCGGCGGTGACCACCGCCGGGGTACGGAACTGGCGCCAGGTGAACCAGAACATCAGGCGTCCTCCAGAACGGGCCGGGTCGACGTGGCGGCCTGCGACATGTGGGCCAGGACCACGTCTTCGAGGTCGACGGGTTCGACGGTCAGCGACGGGTCGTCGAGCGGGGGCGTGCCGCGTACGACGAAGGTGGACCGCTCCGGGGCGTGGGACTCTTCGACCACCTGGACCCCGGCGGGCAGCTTTGCCGCGTCGCGCCGGGCGCCGGTGAGCCGGTGGTGGTCGGCGGTCAGTTCGTCGACGCCGCCGGCGACCCGGACCTGGGAGGCGACCAGGACGATCACGTGGTCGCAGACCCGTTCCAGGTCGGAGACCAGGTGCGAGGAGAGGATCACGCTGCTGCCGTGCTCGGTGGTGTGGGCGGTGAGGCTCCGCATGAACTCCCGCCGGGCGATCGGGTCGAGCGCGGCCACCGGTTCGTCGAGGATGAGCAGCTCCGGCCGTTTCGCGATGGCCAGGGTCAACGCGAGCTGGGCGCGTTGACCGCCGGAGAGCCGGCCCGCCTTCTGCTTCGGGTCGAGGCCGAGCTGGGTGATCCGCTCCTCGGCTGTCCGCTGGTCCCAGCGCAGGTTCGTCCGGGCGCCGAGGCGCAGGTGGTCGGCGATGGTGAGGCCGGCGTAAACCGGCGTGTCCTGGGCGACGAAGCCGACCCGGGCGAGCTGCGCGGCGCCCGAGGCGGGTCTGCCGCCGACCACCTCGATGGTGCCGGCGGTGGGGGCGAGCATACCGACCGCCAGGTGGAGAAGTGTGGTCTTTCCGGCGCCGTTCGGGCCGACCAGCCCGACGACCTTGCCGGGCGGGACGGAGAGGGTGCAGTCGGACAACGCCACGCGTCGCCCGTACCGCTTGGTCAGGCCCTCGGCACGGAGCACAGGGCTGGTCATGTGGACTCCTCGGTTGGTCCGGAGGTGAGCCTCGGCTGGCAGGGAGGTTGGTCCGGAGGCTGCGCCGACCCTGTGGCCGGCCGTTACCAGCGGGAACGCTAGGGGCGGCCGATGCCGGGGCACGTCGGTCGCGGCGACGAACCTGACCCCGTCGCGGGGACGATTCGCCCACCGGATCCTCCGCGCGGTGTACGTACCGGGGACGACCCCGACCGCGTCGCGGACGATGTGGCGGGCCGGCCGGAACTGCCACACTGGCCGGTGGACGGGGCAGTGGTGACGGACAGGGCGGTGGTGATGGAGCGTTGGCGGACCGGCCTGGCCAGGCTGTGGCGTCGTACGGCCGTTCCGCCGCCGCGATCGTCGCGCTGGGCCTGGGGCGCCGACGTGCTGCTCGCCGTGGCGCTCGCCGTCGGCATCCTCAACGGCCTGGTCGGCGACGAGGTGCGGGCGGAGCGTCAGGACATGCCGGGGCCGCTGCCGGGCATGCCTTCGACGGCACCGGTGGTGCCCCCCGAGTGGATCATCATGCCGCCGAGACCCGAGCCGATCTCCGGTTCCGAGCTCGCTCTCTGGATACTGCTCGCTCTGGCCACCGCGTTACCGGTCGCGCTGCGTCGGCGCTACCCCCTGGCGGTCTTCTGGGTGGTCCTCGCCGCCAGCGAGCTGTACCACGGACGCGGCGGCCTCGACGCCACGTTCACCTTCGCCGCCTGCGTGGTCGTCGCCTACGGCGCGGTGATGTACAGCCCGTACCGGGCGGCGGCGGTGGTGAGCGTGCTGGTCGGCGCCGTCCTGGTGGTCAGCGGTCACCGGGGCAACCTGCCGCAGACCCAACCCGAGCTGGTCTTCCTCTTCCTCCTGGTGCCGGTCGCGCTCGCGGCGAACGCCGTGCACACCCTGCGACAGCGGGTGCAGGCGGTGGAGGCGCAGCGGGAGACCGAGACCCGGCTGGCCGTGCAGCGCGAACGGGCCCGGATCGCCCAGGAGCTGCACGACGTGGTCACCCACAATGTCAGCGTGATGGTGGTGCAGGCCGGTGCCGCCCGTACGGTGCTCGCCGTCGCGCCGGAGAAGGCGCACCAGGCACTGCTGGCCATCGAGTCCGGCGGGCGCGCCGCGATGAGCGAGCTGCGGCACGTGATGGGCCTGCTCAGTCTGGACGGTGACCCGGACGACCAGCCCGGGGCGGACGAACTCACCCCGCCGCCGGGCCTCGGCCAGGTGCCGACGCTGGTGGCCCGGGTCCGGTCCGCCGGGGTTCCCGTCGCACTGACCGTGACCGGCACCCCGGAGCCGCTGCCGGTCGGTGTCGACCTCGCCGCCTACCGGGTGCTGCAGGAGGCGCTGACGAACGTGGTGAAACACGCCGCCGGGGCGTCCGTGACGGTCCGGATCGCGCACGGGCCGGACGTGCTGCGGATCGAGGTCTCCGACACCGGGGGTACGGCGGCGGTATCGGCCCGGTTCGGCAACGGCCGAGGGTTGATCGGCCTGCGGGAGCGGCTCGCGATCTACGGCGGCACCCTCGACGTCGGTCCGCTGCGCTCCGGCGGGTACCAGGTGCGGGCGACCATCCCGGTGGGGCCGTCGTGACCGGGCCGCCGCGCGACGTGGTCGCCGACGGGCAGGCCCCGCTCCGGGTGGTCATCGCCGACGACCAGGCCCTGCTCCGGACCGGGTTCGCGATGATCCTCGGCGCCGACGGCAGGATCGAGGTGGTGGCCGAGGCCGCCGACGGCGCCGAGGCGGTCGCCGCGGTCCGGCGTACCCGCCCGGACGTGGTGCTGATGGACATCCGGATGCCGGAGATGGACGGGCTGGAGGCGACCCGGCGGATCGTACGGGAGGCGGTCCCCGCCCCGCGCATCATCATCCTGACCACGTTCGACCTCGACCGCTACGTGTACGCCGCGCTGGCCGCCGGGGCGAGCGGCTTCCTGCTCAAGGACGTCTCACCCGAACGGCTGGTCGCTGCGGTGCACATGGTCCGGGCCGGGGACGCCTTGCTTGCCCCGACGATCACGCGGCGGCTCGTCGAGCGTTTCGCCCGGCAGGACGACCGTGGCGCGCTGCACCGGGACCTCTCCGCGCTCACCCCGCGGGAGTTGGAGGTGCTGCACCACCTCGCCCGGGGACTGACCAACGCGGAACTCGCCGGACGGCTGCATCTGAGCGAGACGACGGTGAAGACGCACGTCACCCGGATCCTGTCGAAGCTCGGGCTCCGCGACCGCGCGCAGGCCATCATCGTCGCCTACGAGACCGGGCTGATCACGCCGGGCGGTGGCACCGAACCCGCGACGTCGCCTGCGGGGTCCTGATCCGCCCCTGGCCGACCGCGTTCAGGCTGCGACGTTGACGGTCTTCAGGGTCCGGCCACCGCACCGGACCGGCCCCGCTCGGCCTCGGCGGCGCGGGCGATCGCCTGGAGCAGCGCGGTGGCCGAGCCGGTGAGGCGCCGCCCGCGCGGCCAGACCGCCCGCAGGGTACGGCGCAACGCCAGCCCGCGTACCGGGACGGCGACCAGCAGTTTCGCGGCCAGTTCGGTCTCCACCGCGTAGCGGCTGAGTACCGCCGGGGCGGTGCCGGCCATGGCGGCGCCCTTGACCGCCGCGTTGGAGCCGAGGGCCAGCTCCGGTGGCAGCGGGTCGAGGTCGGCGAGCGCCCGTTCGAGGGTCTCCCGGGTGCCGGAGCCGACCTCGCGGACCACCAGCCGGGTCCCGGCCAGTTCGGCCGGCTCCAGCGGCTGGCGTCGCCGCGCCCAGCGGTGTCCCGGTGCCACCACCACGATCAACTGGTCGTGCCCGACGACCAGGGTGTCGAGCCCTTCGGGCACCGTCGGCCCCTCGACAAAGCCGATGTCGATCCCCTCGTCGGCGAGGACCAGCCGGGACACCTCGGTCGAGTTGATCACCGTCAGGCCGACCCGGATGTCCGGGTACGTCATCCGCAGGTGGTGCAGCCACCGGGGCAGCAGCGCCTCCGCGACGGTCATGCTCGCGGCGACCCGCAACTGGGCGGCCCGGGCCTCGCGGAGCGCGACGAGGCTGTGCCGGAACTCGTCCGCCGCGTCGAGCAGGCGTACCGCCCAGCCGACCACCACCCGGCCGTCGTCGGTCAGCGGTGACCCACGATGGGTACGGAGCAGCAGCGGCACCCCGGCCCAGCGTTCCAGGGCGGCGAGTCGCTTGGTCGCCGACGGCTGGGCGATGCCGGCCGCCCGGGCCGCCTGGCCGATGCTGCCCAGTTCGGCGACGTCGGCCAGCAGCCGCAGGGACGCCAGATCGGGCAGGTCGGTCATAGCCACAGGCTATGGCGTCGAACCTGATCACGGTCTACCAACTCGGCGACAACCGGCGTTACCTGGGAGGGCGGTACCACGAGGGGGTGACGGGGTGGCGGTAGCGGAACAGACACGGGTCGACGTACGGGCAGTGGCCCCGACCCGGCCCCGACCGGCCGCCACCCTGCCGGGCCTCGCGGTCGCCGCCGTCGCCGCGCTGCTCGGGTACGCGGTCAACCGGCTCGCCAGCCCGGTCAGCCCGATGATCGTGGCGATCCTGCTCGGCATCGCCGTACGCAGCCTCGGCGGTTACCGGGACTGGATGCGTCCCGGCCTGACCTTCGCCGCCAAGGGCCTGCTCCGGGCGGGCATCGTGCTGCTCGGCCTGCAACTCGTCGCCGCCGACATCCTCGCTCTCGGGTTCGGCCCGCTCAGCGTCGTGGTGGCCAGCGTGGCGGCGGCCTGGCTCGTCACCCGCTGGGTCGGGCGGCGACTCGGGCTGCGCCCGGCGACCGCGCTGCTGGTCGCGACCGGCGTCTCCATCTGCGGTGCCTCCGCCGTGATCGGCATGAACGAGGTCGCCGACGGCGAGGAGGAGGACGTGGTCACCGCGATCGGCGTGGTGACCGTACTCGGCACCCTCTGCCTGCTGCTGATCCCCGGCCTCGGCCTGCTCCTCGGCCTCGACGACACCCTGATCGGCCTCTGGGCCGGGGCGAGCATCCACGAGGTCGGCCAGGTCGTCGCGGTCGGTGGGGCGGTCGGCGCTGCCGCGCTCGCCACCGCCGTCGTGGTGAAACTCTGCCGGGTCGCGCTACTGGCCCCGTTGGTTGCCCTCGTCGCGACCGTCCGGCGCCACACGGCAGCCATCCCGGATCCGGCCGACGCGGACCCGACCGCGGCGGGTCGGCGCGGACGGGGCCGGCCGCCGGTGCTGCCCTGGTTCGTGACCGGGTTCCTCGCCGCGATGGCGCTGCGCTCGACCGGAGTCCTGCCACCCGCGCTGGTCACCGTGGTCTCGGCGGTCGCCGGCATGCTGCTGGCCGCCGCGATGTTCGCCGTCGGCACCTCGGTCGACCTGCGTACGGTCGCCCGGGGCGGCGGCCGGGCGCTGGCCACCGGTGCGGCCGGCACCCTGGTGCTGGCGGGCACGTCCCTCGCCGGCCTGCTGCTGGTCGGCGCCGGATCCTGACCGGCCACGGGGTCCCATTGGCGTGCGGAGACGGGCGATTGGCGGGTCGACCTGGCGGGGGGATGACGCCGCTGCCGGTGACGACGAACGGCCCCTGCCCTGACGGGAGGGACCGCGTGTGGTCGCGTAGGCCCGGTCTCTACTGCCTGGGCCGAGGTGTGGTCACTGACTGGTCTGGTTGTGCCGGAGGGCTTCCTCAAGCTGGTCTTCGAGGATGATGATGCGGCAGGCAGCGGCTACGTCGGTGCCCTGGTCGCACATCTCCCGGGCTCGGGCGGCAAGGCGTAGTTGGTAGCGGGAGTAGCGGCGGTGCCCGCCGCTGGAGCGGTACGGAGCGATCAGCTTCGCGTCGCCGAGCCGGCGTAGGAAGTCCGGCGAGCAGCCGATGATCTCCGCGGCGCGGCCCATGGTGTAGGCGGGGTAGTTCTCGTCGTCGAGCACGTCGTCGGGTTGAGCCACATATACCTCCATGACGAGGGCCCCGGTGCCGAAGCGCCGGGGCCCAAGGGTTACAGGTCGAAGACACCATCTACCGACGAGAACGTCGGCTTGTCATATCCACACCCACCCTGCGTGAGGGTTTTGGGTGCGAGGATCGCATAAGCGTGACCGGAGACCACCTTTCGTTCGATGGCAACAACGGTGTCCGCGCCCGGCCCGTCAACGTGCGGCCGGCGGCGGGCGATCCAACGGTGTACGGACCTCCCTTTCCTCTGACTTCCTTCGTGCTGTCCGCCGGCGTCGGAGCCCCACGCGACTTCATGGCCCCGGCACGTGCGACGGAACGGTGTTACCTCCAGGTGGAGCCCTGAACCTGACATTGGCCCCACCACCCTGATCGCCCGGCCTGCAAAATCATGACCGGGGTACTGCGGTACTTCGGTCTTGCGTCACTGCAAGGTGCGTCGTGCTGTACTGCGGTGTTTCTGTTGCCTGGCGGGGCGCTGATCGTTTCCTCGGCCCCGGCTCCCTCGCCCTCGTGCGGGGCGGTCTCGTCCGCGTCTTTGTTGTTCTCTCTCGACGTCAGGAACATTAGTTGCCCGCGCCGAGCATGTCTAGTGCTTCGAGCATAGATTTTGTCGGAGGGCGTAGGTAGGTTCGCCCGGACGGCAGGAGGCGACGGGCCGGAAGGACAGGCCTTCCGCGATCTCAGTCGGGCTTGCGGGCCAGCACGTAACCCTGCACGGTCTTCTCCTCGCCGGCCGGCTCCCGGACGGTTGTCGACCGGGGCTCGAAGCCGGCTTCCCGGAGCAGCTGGCAGATGTCGTCCGGCCGCTGCCGGTACCAGTCGCAGTTGATCGGCTTGCCGAACGCCTCGTCCCGGTGCATCACGTCGTCACCGACCTGGAAGGCCAGCATCAGCTGCCCGCCCGGGGCGAGCACCCGGTGGAACTCGGCGAACACCTCTGGCCGCCGCTCCCACGGCACGTGGATGATCGCGTAGTACGCCAGCAGCCCGCCGAGCGAGGCGTCCGGCAGGTCGAGGGCGAGCATCGAGCCGACCTCGAACCGCAGCTCCGGATAGGTGCGGCGGGCGTAGTCGACCATCCCGGGGGAGAGGTCGACGCCAAACGCGTTCAGTCCCAACTCCTGCAGCACGATGGTCACCCGGCCCGGCCCGCACCCGACATCGGCGACCGGACGGTCGGCGCCGTCGGCGCGGACCAGGTCGGCGAAGAGGCCCAGCAGGGCCCGGTCCACCGGGCTGTCGGCCAGGTGGTTACCGAACATGTCGACGTACTCCTGCACGGTGTTGTCGTACGACTCCCGGGTGGCGGTGAGAAACGGTGGCTCAGACATGGCGGTGCAGCCTAGTCGCCCGGCGGCCCGGAGCCGTCAGGAGATGCCGATCCGGCTCAGCACGTCACGGAACGTCGCCAACGACATCGTGGCACCCTCGGACGGCACGACGTCGAGCAGGTAGACCGTGTCCGCCACCTGCCAGCGCAGCAGAAAACGGTCTCCGCCATACGGATCGATCCTGCCACGCATGCCGGTCACCTCGACGGTGTCCACCGGATCGCCCTCCGGTACCGCAGCCAGGTCGTGGCCGGCCGGATAGCCCCGGATCTTGATGTCCGGCCCACCGGGGCGGGTGTACGACACCGCCCAGGCGCCGGGCGGCCCGAAATCTGCCGGCCTGGGCGAGCTGAACGTCGTCGACACTTCCCACCAGCCGTCCGTCCCACCGGGCACCTCCGGCAGGTCCGCCTCCCGGTACACCGGCCGGTCACCGTTGTCGTACGCGTCCACCAGGTCGCGGCGGGCGAGCGGCTCCGGCAGAGTCACCCGGAGCGGGGTCAGTTTGTCGTCGCCGCAGCCGGTGCCGGTCGGGGAGTCGTCGGTGACCGCGATGGTGACCGCGCCCGTGCCGGGTGAGACGGTCGCCCCGGGCTGCCAGGTCCCCTGGCAGGGCGTGCCGTCGGCGGGCCGCGACACGTAGACGGTGAGCGTCCGGTCGTCGCGGCCCACCCGCGCCATCCACCAGGTGAGCCGGTCGTCCACGGCCACGGCCGGCCCACCCGCCGTCTCCGACCCGGTCCGCCCCGACCGGTCCGACCGGTCCGACCGGTCCGACCGGTCCGACCGGTCCGACCGGTCCGACGTGGAGGCGTACCACAGGGTCGGGCCGGCCACCAGCGCCAGCGTCACACCGGCCGCCACCACGGTGCGGCGGGTACGGCGGCGCCGGACCCGGGACCGAAGCCCTGCCAGCGGAGGCCGGCGCAGGTCGTCCGGAATATCGGGAACGGCCTGGTCGAGCAGGCGCGCCAGCGGCTCCTCGGCTCTCATCGCTGCGCCTCCTCGGTCAACAGGGCCCGCAGCGCGGGATCGGACCGGAGCGCGGCGAGCGCCCTGGCGGTGTAGGACTTGACCGTGCCCAGGCTGATGCCGAGGGTGCGGGCGGTCGCCGCCTCGGTCAGGTCGGCGTGGAACCGGAGCATGAGCACCGCCCGCTGCTGACGCGGCAGCCCGCGCAGCGCCACCCGGACCACGTCCCGGACGTCGGCGTCCGCGTGCGGGTCGGCGCCGGATCGCTCGGGGATCCGGTCCGTCGGCACCTCGGCCCGCCAGCGGCGCCGCCACCAGTTCAGATAGGTGGTGGCCAGCATCGCCCGCAGGTAGGCGTCCGGTACACCGTCCCGGACCCGGGGCCATCTGCTGTAGACCCGCGCGAGCACGGTCTGCAGCAGGTCCTCGGCCCGGTGCCAGTCACCGGTCAGCAACCACGCCGAGCGCAGCAGCCGGGGCCAGGCCACCGCCACGTACGCCTCGAAGTCACGTACCGCATCCGAATCGTCCACCACGCCTCCGCACCGTCAACAGGGCGACGGACGCGGATGGTTGCCACCCGGGGCCGGGAATCTATCCGAAGAGCTTTTCCTGCCGGCCCTGCCAACCGTCCAGAACCCGCTCCGGGTCGGCGTCCAGCACCTCCGTCAGCAGCGTCGCGTACACGTCCCGGAAGTCGACGGTGAACTTCAGGTCGCCGTCGTCCAGGTCGGTCAGGCTCGGTTGTTCGCCGTGCAGTCCGCCACGTACCCCGGCGCCGAGCAGGAGGACGTTGGACGCGGTGCCGTGGTCGGTACCGTCCGAGGCGTTGGCCCGGACCCGTCGGCCGAACTCGGAGTAGACCGCGACCACCACCCTGCGGCCCGCCTCGGTACGCGCCATCCGTTCGACGAATCCGGTCAGCGCCCGGTCCAACTGACCCAGCAGCACCGCGTGCAGTTGCTTCTCGTCGGCGTGGCTGTCGAAGCCGCCGAGCGAGACGGAGAAGACCCGGGTCGACACCCCGGCCTCGACACACTGCGCGACCAGGTCCAGTTGCGCCTGCAACGACGTACGGGCACCGCCGGTCGCGGTCGCCGCCGGCCGGTCCTCCGCGTCGTCGGCCTCCCCGGCGTCCTCGGCCGCGTCCCGTACCGCGGCGATCATCTGGTCGACGGAGCGCAGGTCGGCGAAGCACGCCGCCGCCCGGGCCTGGGCCGGTGACTCGCCCGGGCTGCCGGCGGCGAACCCGGCCAGGGTCTCGTCCGGCAGGCCACCCCGCCGGGCCCGCCCGCCCACCGGTACCGAGGCACCGGCGCTCCGCTCCCCGGCCAGCAGCGGCGGCACCGCCGACTCGAACGAGACCGCGAGCCGGGGGTCCCCGCCGACCCCGTCCAGCCAGCGTCCGACCCAGCCGGTCGTCCCGGGCCGCTCGGGAGCGGCGGTCTGCCAGATGTCCATCGAGCGGAAGTGGCTGCGGTCCGGCTTCGGGTAGCCGACCCCACGGACGATTGCCAGCCGCCGCTGACCGTGCAGACCGTGCAGACCGGTCAACGCCGGGTTCAGCCCGACCGCGTCGTCGAGCCGGAGCACCTCGTCCGCCGGGTAGGCCAGCTCGCCCCGGGCGTCGTGGTACGCCGGGTCGGCGTACGGGACGACGGTGTTCAGGCCGTCGTTGCCGCCGTAGAGGGTGACCAGCACGAGCGTGCGTCCGTTCGGGTCCCGGTCGCCCGCCGTGGCCAGCAGGTCGGTGAGGGTGAGCGTGGCGGCGCCGGCGGCCAGCGCGCCCGCGCCCACCACGCCGCTGGCGATCAGGAACCTACGTCGGGTCAGGGTGTCCACGTCTGGCCTCCGGTTGTCAGCTGACGGTGTACTCGGGACTCACCAGGCCGGCCGCGATCAGGCGCTGCGTCCGGCCGGCCAGCGGTGTCAGCGCCGCCCGGCTGCGGTCGGTCCAGGTGTCCACGACCAGGAGCCGGGCCAGCGCGTCGAGCCGGTCCGCCTCCGGTGTCGAGTCGAGTCGCTGGACCGCCGCCGGCGACGCCGCCGCCGCGAACAGTTCGGCCAGCCGCATCCGGGCCTGGAGCGCCGAGGTGGTCAGCCAGGCGGGGCCGGCCGGCCAGCCGCCGACGCTCGGCGGCCGCAACGGCAACTGGTCCATTCCGGACAGTCCCGACAGGAGCTGCCGGCGTTGCTGGTCGGAGAACGCGGACGGCCGTACGCCGAGCTGGCGCATCGCGCCGACCGCCCACTCGACCGGCTGTTTGACCAGGTGCCCCCGGCTCTGCCCGAACGCCGGATCGGTGAAGATCGCCCGCAGCGCGGCGGTGACGTCGACCGGCTTGGCGGTGCCGGTGGCGTCGAGCGGGGCGCCGGTGTCGCCTGCCGGGGCGGCGGGCACCGGCTCGGTGCCGGCGAACCGGAGCCACAGGCGGCCGTGGACGTACCCGGCCGTCTCCGGCCGGGCGGCGAGCAGCCGGGCGTACGAGTCGGCGTCGAATCGGTCGGTCCGGCCGAGGATCGTCTTCGGCCCCCGGTCGTGCCGTTTCGGGTTGAACCCGGCCACGCCGGTGTCCCGGGCCACGGTCCAGCCGGTCAACGCCCGGGCGCCGGCCTTCACGTCGTCCTCGGTGTAGTGGCCGATGCCGAGGGTGAAGAGTTCCATCAGCTCGCGGGCCAGGTTCTCGTTCGGCGCCCGGCGGGTGTTCTTCTCCCCGTCGAGCCAGAGGATCAGCGCGGGATCCCGCACCATCGCGGCGACCAGGCTGTCGAACCCGCCCCGACCGTGCCGGCGCAGGGTGTCGAGCTGGCCCAGCATGAGCTGGGCGGACCTGACCTTCTGCACACTGGTCGCCCAGTGCCCGTGCCAGAAGAAGACGAGTTTCTCGACGAGCTGGTGCTCGGCGGCGACCATCCGGTCCAGCCACCAGTACGTCAACTGTCGCACCTGTTCGGTACGCCGCCGGTTCGCCTGCTGACGCTGTTCCCGGCCCGCCGACCGGTCGAGGGTCGCGCGCGGGTCGGGACCGAGTTGGGGAGCCGGGGTCGCCGCCGCACCATGATCGTCACCGGCCGGGTTGAGCAGCCGGTCGAGGGTGGCGTCGAATCCGGCTCGTACGGCGGCGTCGACCTCGTCGGCGGTCGGGCCGAACGTCGCGCGGCGCAGCAGGTGGGCTGTCAGGTCCCGGGCCATTGTCCGACCATAGGCACCTCTGCCCCAAACCGGCAATTTCCGGGTGCAGGCAGATTGTCAGCCGGCGGCGGCCGGGGGCGCCACCGTGTCGAGGAAGCCGTCGACCGCCCGACGGAACGCGGTCGGCTGTTCGACCCACGGAAAGTGTCCACAGTGCTCGATGGTGGCCAGCTCGCCGGCCGGGAACAGCTCCGCCAACGCCAGCACCGGGGCGAGCCCGGTGACGTAGTCCCGCGCCCCGGCGACCACCAGCACCGGCGCCTCGATCCCGGTCAACCGGTCGGTGAGGTCCTCCGGGGGGTCGACGCTGAAGTACGCCCGGCGGGCCGCCAGCCCGTACTCGGCGTCGGCGGCGTGCGCCCGCTCGGTCTCGCCCCAGGCGGCGTACCCGATCGGGGCGGCCCGTCGCTGCCACTCGTCGAAGTGTTCGTCGTCGATCGTCAGCCCGACGCCCCACGCCTCGATCGCGGCCTCCAGGGCCGGCTCGCCCCGCCGGTCCGCCATCAGCTCCGGGCTGTCCGACGGTACGTCGACCAGCAGCCCGGCCGGCGGGGTGATCAGCACCATCGCGGCGACCCGGCTCGGGAACCGGGTCGCGTAGCCGATCGCCAGCGGGGTGCCGGCCGAGTGCGCGACGAGCAGCACCTGTTCCAGCCCGAGCTGCCCACGCAGCCGGTCCACGTCCTCGGCCTGGCACCACCAGGAGCCGAGTTCCACCGCGGCCGGCTCCGGCGACCGACCCACCCCGCGCAGGTGCGGTACGACCAGCCGGTGCCGGTCGCCGAGTCCGGCCAGGTCACCGAGGTAGCGGGGATGCCGGGCGGGGCCGCCGCCGAGGAGGATCAGCGGCGGTCCGCCGGCGCTCTCCGGCCGGCCCAGCTCGTCGTAGTACAGGGACGTACCGTCGACACCCAGGTAGGTTGGCATCGCGTCACGGTACTCCGTTCGGTGGTCGACCGATCGACCGACCGTGCCGCCGTTACGCGGGCGGGCTGCCAGGCGTTGACCGCTACTCGGCGGGCTGCCAGGCGTTGACCGCTACTCGGCGGGCTGCCAGGCGTTGACCGCGAGCCGGCCGGTGGTGCCGAGGTCTATCCCGCCGTCCGGGGCGACCAGCTGCGCGGGCGTTCCCGGCGCCGGGGCGATCTCCAGAAAGCTGCCGTTGGTCGCGGGCGTGGTCGCCTCGGTGACCGTGTTGCGCCACAGCACCCGGGCCCGGGCCACCTCGCCCGGCGCCAGGACCACCTCCCGGGGTGGTCCGTCGTAGCTGTCCGGTGCGCTGACCGGCGACGACCCGTTGCCGACCGTGACGTCGAGCGGCTGCCGCCGGTCGTCCAGCAACCGGACGACCGGGAAGCCCTGTACCCGGTAGGGGGCGGTGCCGCAGTTGCGCAGCTCGATGCCGAGTGCCCGCAACCCCATCGCCGCGCTCACCTGGCCGGCGCTGATCTGGAAGCCGTCGGCGCAGCTGGCGGTCGGAGTCGGTGCGACGGTCACCGTCGGTTCCGGCACCGGCGGTCGGCTCGGCCCGCCACAGCCGGCCAGCAGTGCGGTCGCGCCGAGCAGTGCGCCGAGCCGGCGCGGTGGGCGGCTGTGCGTCACCTGGAATTCCTCCTCTTCCTGCCGAACCCCGTCGATCAGGAGAACGTGTAGCCGGTCAGGTACTCCGGTACGACGACCCGGGTCCCCGGGGCCACCCGGCGGATCGTCGCGATCATCGCTTCGAGACGCTGGCGGTCGGCCGGCAGGACCGGAGGCGGATTCCGCAGCTCGGTCTCGAAGTTGTCCCAGTGCACCGGTACGACGATCGACGGGTGGTCCAGGGCCTCGAGCAGCCGGGGTACGTACTCGTGGGTCGCGTCACTGGACGCCATCGCGATCATGGCGATGTCGGGGGCCAGCCCGGTCACGTTGCGCTCCACGAAGTCGCTGGCGCCCATGAAGAAGACCCTCGGCCCGTTCCGTACGGACAGCAGGTAGGCGAGGGTGTCGCCCTCGGGCAGGTCGGCGACGGTCGCCGGCTTCGGCGGCTGGCTCAGCCGCAGCCCCGGGATGCCGACCGAGTACGCCGCGTTCCGGCTGTGCAGCGACGAGACCACCTCGACGGAGTAGTCGCCGAACTCGAGCACCTCCCCGCCCTTCACCAGGCCCAGCTGACCCGACGGGACGCCGGAGGCCAGCCCGAGCTGGTACGTCGTCATCGTGCCGATCACCCGCGCCCCGGTTGTCGTCGCGATGTGCGGTACGTCGTTGAAGTGGTCCCAGTGCGAGTGGGTGACCAGCACCGTCTCCGGCCGGCCCACGTGCGCGGCGACGACGTCGGCGGCCACGGTCAGCGGCGTCGCCATGTTCATCCCGCCGTCGAACAGGCCGGTCCGGTAGCGGCTGAGGTACGGGTCGACCAGCACGGTCTTCGCGCCGATGTCGATCCGCCAGCCGGCCGTACCGAACCAGCGGAACGTCGCGGTGCCCCGGCCGGTGGTCCGGCCGGTGGTCCGGCCGGCGGTCGGCGCGGTGCCCCGGGCTGCTGGAGTGACGGGCGCGGCCAGCCCGGGTGTCGCACTGGCCGCGAGGCTGGCCGAGGTCAGCGCGGCGGCGCCGACGGTGGCGGTCCGGAGCAGATTCCGGCGGTCGAGGCGGGATTCGGACATGACGGGTCCTTCCGATCAGGCTCGGCCGGCAGCGGACTGTCGGGCCGAGCGGGTCGAGTGCCGAAACCCAACCACCGGCCGGCCGCCGCCGTCCAAGACCATCCGCCGGCAACACCGATATCGGTACGGATATCAGCCCTGCTCACGGCACTGAACCGACGGTTGGGTCGGTCGGAATCACCCGCTGCCGGCCACCGGTCGACTCCCCGGAGACCCCGCTCCGCGCCGCCTCGCGGCCGTGCACCCGTCCACGCCCGGCGGCCGTGCACCCGTCCACGCCCGGCGGCCGTGCACCCGTCCACGCCCGGCGGCCGTGCACCCGTCCACGCCCGGCGGCCGTTCACGGTTCGCGGAGTGCCTCGACGGCGGTCCGGGCGGCCTCGCCCATCGCCAGGTCGACGTCGATCCGACGGGCGTCCAGCCGGCGGGCCCGGGCGAAGACCGCGATCGCGTACCGGCCACCGTCGGGGTACTCGGCGACGCCGGCCTCCATGTGCAGCCCGGGCAGAGTCCCGGTCTTCGCCGACACCCGTACCTGGGGCGGAAAGCCGGACGCGATCCGGGTCCAGAAGAGCTGCCGGGCCATCAGGTTGCGGACCAGGGCACAGGCCGGCGGCGGGCCGGCCTCGTCCCGCCAGACCAGGCCGAGCAGCCGGGTCATCTCCCGGGGGGTGCCGGACGTGGTCGACGCCGGGTCGAACACCCGCAGGGCGCGGATCCGCCGCTCGGACAGGGTCGGGAAGATCCGGGCGAACTCGGCGTCGTCCCGGGCCCCGACGTCGGCGTACATCGACTCCAGCAGCTGCCGTGGCCCGCCGACGATCCGGGTACGGGCCAACCCCAGCTCGGCGGCGAGCAGTGACAGTACGTCCGGCCCGACCCGGCGCAGCAGCAGGTCGGCGGCGCTGTTGTCGGTGACCGACATGGCGAAGTACGCCAGGTCCCGCAGCGACACCTCGATGTCGTCGGCGCAGCCCGCCGTACCCCAGCCGCCCAGCCGGTCCTCGGCCCGGACCAGCACCCGCTCGGTCGGGTCGAGTTGACCGGCCGCGGCCTGTCGGGCGAACTCCAGCACCAGCAGGATCTTGAAGATGGAGGCGAGGACCACCTGTTCGTCGGCCCGGATCGCGACCTCGGCCCCGCCGTCGATCTCGGCCACGTGCAGCTGCGCGTCGACCCCCACCTCGTCGAAAATCCGCTCGATACGTTCCAGAACCGGCACGGAGCCGACAGTAGCGGCCGGCCGGAACCGTCTCATATTCGGACGCATATCCTCGACTGGTGGACCTCGCCCGGCACCTGCGACAGTTTCTCGTCGTCGCGGAAGAACTGCACTTCGGCCGGGCCGCCGAGATCCTGGGCATCGCCCAGCCACCCCTCAGCCAGGCGATCCAGCGGCTCGAACGCGAACTCGGGGTGGAGCTGTTCGACCGGTCCCGTCGCCAGGTCGGCCTGACCCCCGCCGGGCAACTGCTCCTCGCCGAGGCGCCCGCGCTGCTTTCGGCCGAGGAGCGGATCCGGGTCGTGATGCGCAAGGCCGCCGAGGGACAACTCGGTGTGTTGCGGGCAGGCGTACCACCGGAGACCCCGGCTCCCACCCTGCGGGCGCTGCTGACCCGGATGGCGGAGCGGGCGCCCGGACTCGACGTCGACCTTCAGGAGCTGAGCAGCGCCGAACAGCTCCGGATGCTCGCCGAGGCGCGGCTCGACGTCGGGTTGGTCCACCATCCGCTGGAGGCGGCCGACGGACTCCGGACCGGTCCGGCGGTGACGGTCCGCCTCGGGGCGGTGCTGCCACGCGACTCGCCCCTGGCCCAGCTCCGCGAGCTCAACCTGGCCGATTTGGCCGGGCACGACCTGGTCCTGTTCCCGCGCGCCACCGCACCCGGCTGGCACGACGAGGTCCTCGACGTGTGCCGCCGGTACGGGTACACGCCCCGCCGGGTCCGGCACGCCGGCAACCCGGAGTTCCTCCTGGGGCTGGTGCTCGGCCGGCAGTGTGTGGCGTTCGAGCCGGAGTCGACGGCCCGGCGCGAGCCGCGGGTCGCCTGGCGTCCGCTGGCCGAGCCGGTGCTGAACCGGCGGACCTCGGCGGTCTGGCCGGAACGGTCGCCACACCCGGCCGCCTCGGCGTTCGCCGGGGTCGCCGTCGAGATCCTGACCGGTCCCGCCCCGGTGCCCAGCGTGCTGGGCACCATACCGGAGGCGCTCCGTCCCTGGACGATCGTCTACCGCCCGCCCGAGACGTGAGGTCCGCGCGGTACCGGCGCCCACCGGGGACGACCGAGTCCGTTGTGGACTGCGGATTCCCGCCTCGCTGGTCGGTATGTTCGCTGGTAGCGCCGCCGGCGGCGCTGTGCCGTACCGGGTCGGCTACGACAGCGGTGAGGTCCGGACGCACGGCCTGCCCATGGTCAAGGAAGCCGGTACCTGGCGGCCCTTCCCGGGACCGGGCCGCCGTCCGGGCCGGCCGGGCGGCAGGGCCGGTCGATCGGCCAGCCGGCCAACCCGTTGGCCGGCCGGACGCGGAACGGAGGATGCGGACGGGCCCCGGGACCATCCAGAAACGACGCGACGAGGCCCGTACCGCTCAGCCAACCGGAGCCGGGGTCTTCTCCGCGGCGGTGCCCACGTCCGCCTTTGCCTCCAGGTCCGCCTTCGCCTCCACGGCGGCCCGCTTCCGGGCCCGGTGCGCGGCGACGTGCGAACGGGTCGCGCACCGCTCCGAACAGAACCGGCGGCAGCAGTTGGACGAGGTGTCCAGATAGACGTTGCCGCAGCGGTCGTCCGCGCAGACCCCGAACCGGGCGCTGCCGTACTCACAGAGCCAGACCGCCAGACCCCAGACCGCGCCGGCCAGGAACTCGGCGCTGACCGAGGCCCCCCGGCTGGTCACGTGCATGTGCCAGTCCTTGGCGTCATGCCCGGAAATGCGGGGCTGTACCGGATAGCTCTCCAATAGCGAATTCAGTTCGGCCACCGCGTCGGCATCCCGCCCGGAGGAGCCGAATTCGAAGACGTCCCGCAACCGCCGTTGGGCCCGGCGGAAGGCGGCGACATCCCGATCGGTCACCTCATCGCGCATCCAGCCGTGCTCGTCGGTGAAAACGGCCCGCAGATCGTCGAGGTTGTCGAGTCGCGCGTTAACGAGATCAACCCCGGTCCGGGCGTACGCGTCGAAGTTCACCCGACAACCGTAGACGACTCAGGGCTCCCGTGGCGCGTCCACGTAGTGCGGAAGGAACCGTGCGAAGCCATCCGTGATCAAGCTCTGGCTCTCCCGGATGCCCGCTCCGGCGGACTCTCCGTCGACGATCCAACTGCCCATGACCATCCGATTGCCGTCGAACGACGGGAGTGCACGGAATTCCTGGTAACACCAACCCTCGGCACCGTAAATGCCCGGATTATTGATCTCTCCGGCGCCGGTGATGATCCGCACCGATCCGCCCTCCCGGCCCAACAAGGGCTTCGCCACGTATTCCGGCATGCCGTGGGGCGAGTCGAGGTAGGCGGGCAGCAGGTACGGGTGACCGGGATGGAGTTCCCAGAGCACCGCCAACAGCGCCTTGTTGGAGAGCAGCATCTTCCAGGCCGGCTCGATCCAGGTTGTCGGCGTTCCCGGGTCCAGCGCCAACCGTCCGTACGGCTCGGCGACCATCCACTCCCAGGGATAGAGCTTGAAGCAGGTGAGGATCGGGGTGCCGGCGGTGTCGGACGGGTCGGTCCGGGCGACGAACCGCCGCCCGTCCCAGCCGATGCCGAGCATCGGCAGCAGTTCGCTCTTCAACCCCGCCTGCCGGGCGGTCTCGGCGAGGTAGCCGGCGGTCATCTGGTCCTCGCCGGACTCCTCCTCGTCCGACCAGGCCACGTGCACCAGCGGGTCGTGCAGGCCGGCACCGATCCGCCGCCATGCCTCGACGAGTCGCTCGTGGAGGCTGTTCCACTGGTCGAGGGTGGGGTGGACGTCCTCCAGCCAGTACCACTGGATCACCGACGCCTCGACCAGCGCGGTCGGGGTGTCCGCGTTGTATTCCAGCATCTTCGGCGGCCAGCTACCGTCGTACCAGAGGTCGAAACGGCCGTAGAGCGTCGGCGGCTGTTCGTGCAGGGAACGGCGGACCGCCTCGGCGGCCCAGGCCGGGATGCCGAACTCGGCGAACCGGTTCTTCGTCACCACATGTTCGGCGGCGGCCACCGACATCCGGTGCAGTTCCTCGGTCGCCTCCTCCAGCCGGAGGACCTCGTCGAGGTCGAGGGCGTAACAGGCGGTCTCGTCCCAGTACGACATGAAACCGCCGTCCGGCAGTTCGGTCTCGGCGTAGACCAGTCCCTGGCCCCGGACCAGGTCGTGCCAGTCCGGTCGGGGGGTCGAGCTCTCCCGCCGCATCGATCAACCGCCGCAGGAGGCGAGGTGGGTGCCGAATCCGCCCTGGTCCGGTACGGCGGCGGTCGGCTCGGTGCCGGGCCGTCCGAGCCGTGCCTGGACGGTGGGTACGGGGTTGGCGCTGCTGAGCGACCGGGGACGGGTCGACCGGTCGCAGTCGTCATCGTCGTCGCCCACCTGATTGCAGGCGGTGAGGGTGAGCGCGAGGGCGGTGAGCGCGCCCAGTTGCACGCTCGTGGACCGGAGGCGGCGTCGCGACACTGTTTCCACGAGATCGTTGTAGCGGATCGGCGCCACCCCGGACACCCCGGGCGTCCGCCCGGGCCGCTCACCGGGCGTCTCCGGAGACCTCCGGGCGTCTCCAGGGCTGTTCGCCGGGCGTCCCCGGGCTGTTCGCCGGGCGTCCCCAGTCCCGGTCCGGTCCCCGCGTGCCGCCGATCGGCTGGCGTTACGCTCGGCACATGCTCCGATCGGTCATCCTCGCCGCCTCCCGGTCATCCCGGATCGAGCGGCTCGTCGAGACGGCCCCGTTCACCCGGGACGTCGTCCGCCGGTTTGTCGCCGGCACCGCCACCGACGACGCGCTGCGCGCCACCCGCCAGCTGGTCGCCGACGGTCTCGCGGTCTCCATCGACCACCTCGGCGAGGACACCGTGACCGGGGAACAGGCGATTGCCGTCCGGGACGCGTACCTGGCGCTGCTCGGCCGGCTGGCCGAGGCGGGGCTGACCCCGGCGACCGAGGTCAGCGTGAAGCTCTCGGCGCTCGGGCAGCGCTTCGACGAGCGGCTGGCCCGGGACAACGTCCGGGCGATCTGCGCCGCCGCCGAGGCCGCCGGGACCACGGTCACCCTGGACATGGAGGACCACACCACCACCGACTCGACCCTCGACATCCTGACCGAGCTGCGGAAGGACTTCCCGGGTACGGGCGCGGTGCTCCAGGCGTACCTGCGGCGGACCGAGGCGGACTGTCGGGACCTGGCCACCGCCGGCAGCCGGGTACGCCTCTGCAAGGGTGCGTACAAGGAGCCGGAGTCGGTGGCGTACCAGTCCACGCAGGAAGTGGACAAGTCGTACGTCCGATGCATGAACATCCTGCTCTCCGGCGCGGGATACCCGATGCTGGCGACGCACGACCCCCGGCTGATCGCGATCGCCGAGGACCGCTCCCGGTGGTTCGACCGGGGACCGGACGAGTTCGAGTTCCAGATGCTCTACGGCGTGCGTCCGGAGGAGCAGGCCCGGCTCGCCGAGGCCGGGCACACGCTGCGGGTCTACCTGCCGTACGGCACCGACTGGTACGGCTACCTGATGCGCCGCCTCGCCGAGCGGCCGGCGAACGTCGCGTTCTTCGCCCGGGCACTGGTCAGCCGGGGGTAGGTCGCGCCCACCCGGGTAGACGAGGGGACCACGATGACCCGGTACGTGGCACTGCTGCGCGGCGTCAACGTCGGCGCGGGTACCGAACTCGCCATGCCGGAGCTGAGCCGGATCGTCACCGGACTCGGTGGCACGGACGTCCGGACGTACCTGCGGAGCGGGAACGTGGTTTTCGCCAGTGAGGCGGATCCGGACCGGTTGGCCGGGCGGATCCGCCGATCCCTCGCCGACGAACTGGCCCGGGACGTGCCGGTGCTGGTCCGGTCCGGTGCGGAGCTGGCGGCCCTGCTGGACGGCAACCCGTACCTCGGCGTGCAGAGCGACGAGGTGAAGCTGCTGGTCGGGTTTCTGGCCGAGCCGCCCGACCCGGCGCGGGTCGCCGCGCTGACCGTGCCCGAGGGGGAGACCGCCGAGTTCACCTTCGCCGGCCGGGAGCTGTACCTGCACTATCCCGACGGCTTCGGCAGGAGCAGGTTCAGCAACGCGTTGCTGGAACGGCGACTCGCCGTCGCGATGACGATCCGGAACTGGCGTACCGTCCGCGCCCTGGCCGAGCTGACCGCCGGCTGAGCCGAACGGGCGGGGCCGAGCCCGGTTCCCCGGTGGTCGTACGTACGACGGGGGCGCACCCGGTCCCTCGGAGGTCGGGTCCTGTCGGACCTTCTCCCCGGGGGAGCGGATGCGCCCCGTTGGCGTTGTCGGTGCTGGTCTCCGTCACCGGCTACCGGTACCGACCACCGGCGGTGTTCAGCGGCGGTGGTCAGCCGAAGCAGTTGTCGATGTGCTCCGGGCTGCCGTCGCAGTTGGTGGGCCGGTTCTTGATGATGGTGGTGTCGTCGTCCACATCCACCTTGGCGTCCTTGGCGAAGACACCGCCAGGCTTCTTGGTGGAGTTGTTCTCCGCCACCTTGCTGTCCACCAGGCGGAGCTTGCCGTCCTTGACGAAGATGCCACCGCCCTGGGACTTGTTGCCGATGGCGTCGTTGTAGACGACCTCGCTGTCCCGGACCGTGACGTCCGAGTCCTTGCCGAAGATGCCGCCACCGTCGCCCCGCGCCGTGTTCGCCTCGACCTTGGTCTTCTCGACCAGGAGCGAGCCGTCCAGGCTGAGGAGGCCGCCGCCGTCCGAGTTTGACGTGTTCCGGCTGACCTCGGACTTGCGTACGGTCACCGTGCTCTTGGCGGCGGCGATACCGCCACCCACCTTGGCGGTGTTGAAGGTGATCTTGCTGTCCTCGACCGTGGTCCGGGCGAAGACGCTGGCGATGCCGCCACCGACGCCGGCCCGGTTGCCGTGGATCTCGGCCTTGTGGATCCGGGCGACCCCGAAGGCGTTCACGATGCCGCCACCGAAGCCGTGGGTGTTGTTGTTGCTGACCTGGACCCGTTCGAGCTTCAGGTCACCCGTGTTGGCGATACCGCCGCCAGCACCCTTGTCGTCGGTGTTGTTGTCGTTGATCTGGCTGTAGGTGATCTCGGTCTCGCCCTTGTTGAGGATCGCGCCACCCGCGCCGCCGTGAATCGCGGAGTTGCGGGTGAACTTGCTGTCCTTGACCTTGGCGCTACCGCCGTCCTCGACGAGGAGGCCACCGCCGCCCTTGCCGCGACCGTTCTTGATGGTGACGTCGCTGAGGACCAGCTCGCCGCCGTCGCCGACGGTCAGGATGCGGAAGTCCTTGGCGTTCGCGGCCCGGGTGATCGTGGCACCCTCACCCTTGATCGTGATCCGCTCGTGGATCACCGGCAGGCCCGACTTGTCGTCGTGCTTCTTGTCGTCGTGCTTCTTGTCGTGCTTGCCGCCGTTGACGTTGTTCACGCCGTTCGTCGTGCCGTGGTCGTCGTACTTCTTCCGGTCGTGCTTCTTGTCGTGCTTCTTGTCGTGCTTGTCCCGGTCGTCGTACGCGGTGAGAACGTAGGTGCACTTCGGCGCGAGCCGGAGGTGACCCCCACCCTGCGCGTTGGCGTGCACCAGTGCGGCGATGAGCTTGTCGGGGTCGCAGGGCACCGACTCTTCGTCGTGCCGCTCCTCCTCCTTCTTCTCGTCACCGCAACGCTCGCCGTACGACCCGGAGCGGTCGCCGGACGAGCCGGAGTTCTCGCCGTGCCAGCCGGAACCCTCGGAGCCCTTGGAGTCCTTGTCGTCCTTGGAGTCCTTGGATCCCTTGTCGTCCTCGGAGCCCTTGGGGTCCTTGGAGCCCTTGTCGTCCTTGTTGTCCTTGTTGTCCTTCGGGTCCTTGGACTCCTCCGGCTTCGCCTTCGGGTCCTTGGACTCGGTCGGCTTGGGCGCCGGGTCCTTGGACTGCGTCGGCTTGGGCGACGGCTCACCCGACCCGCCGCGGCCTGAGCTCTCGCCCGACCGCTGCCCCGAGTCCTGCCCCTGCTCGCCGTGCCAGCCCGAGCTGTTCGACCCCGAGCTGTTCGACCCCGAGCTGTTCGACCCCGAGCTGTTCGACCCCGAGCTGTTCGAGCCGGACTCCTCGCCGTGCCAGCCGGAGCCGTTCGACCCTGAGCTGTTCGAGCCGGAGCTGTTCGAGCCGGACTCCTCGCCGTGCCAGCCGGAGCCGTTCGACCCTGAGCTGTTCGAGCCGGAGCTGTTCGAGCCGGACTCCTCGCCGTGCCAGCCCGAACCGTTCGAGCCGCTCTCGGAACCCGACTCGCAGTGGTCGCTCCGGCCCTGCCAGCCGCCCTCGGAATCCTTGCCGTCCTTGCCCTCTTCGTGCCGGCCCTGCTCGTCCTTGCCGTCTTCTTTCTTGCCGTCTTTGTTCTGGTCGTCCTTGTCCTGTTTGTCCTTGCCGTTGTCCGAGGCGACAACCGACAGCTTCCCCAGGTCCAGGTTCGGCAGACCCTGCGCGCCAGCCATGCTGGCCACGCCCGTGATGCCGGCGGCACCGGCCACGAGGCTGCCCGCGACGATCCCGCCGGCTAAGAACCACCGGGACCGTCGCCTTGTTGGGCGCGTTCTGGGCTGACCGGGATCCACCTGGTTCCCATGGAGTTCAGACATGAGCTCCCTGCCTTTCGGATACAAGACACGCCCGCACCACGGGGCGCGGATGGCGACAAATGGTTTGTCACCACTGATGGTCACCGTACGGCGACCATCAGGTGCATCACGGGCCTACGCGAAGAAAACCCACGACTCAGCGGAAATAAGACTGTCGGCGCCCGAACGGGGTGAACCGGTGTCTATGAGGACCAGACAAGGAGCAATCGTGGTTCGGGCAGGAAACTGCAGACCGTCAGTCGACAGCTGTTACCACTTGTTATTTCCCAGACCGCTCGTTGCTCCGCAATTACGACATCAGGCGCAGGCGACGCCACCGGGTCGAAACCGCTCCGATGCCTCCGGGAACCTCCGGATGTGGTTTCCGGCGGTCCTCCGGAAGACTGACCTGGTGACCGATGCGATCGACGACTACGTCTCGACGGTGGGAGCCGAACTGAGGGGATCGGCCCGCCTCCGGGCCGACATGCTCGCCGAGATCCGCGACGCCCTGGTCGACGCCTCCGAGAGCCACCAGGCTGCCGGTCTCGCCGGCCAGGAAGCCGAAGAGCAGGCCGTACGGGAGTTCGGGTCGGCGCGCCGGATCGCGGCCGGACTGCAGGAGGTGCTGGCCGTGGCGCACGGTCGGCGTACCGCGCTGGTCTTCCTCGCCGTCGTCGGCGTCCAGGCCCTCGGCGCCGAGCTGCTCGGTCACCTCGGCGGCTGGCGGATGATGTGGGGCGACGAGCAGCCCGGTGCGGCTTACCTCTGGCTGGCCCGGACGACCGACCTGCTCGCCGGGGGCGCCCTGGTCGCCGCCGTGGCTGCGGTCCTCCTGCTGGGTCGGGGACTGCGGCATGTCGGGATTCGACTCGGGCTGGTGCGCCTCACCGCCGCACTCGCCGCGACCATGATCGTGCTGACCGTGGGGTGTGGCGTGCTGCTCACCGTACTGCCGTCGTCGGCCGGCGCGGCGGTGACGGTGACCGGCGTGACCGGCGCCGTCCTGTCGGCGGTGCCGGTGCTCGTCTGCGCCCGGCGCAGCTGGCTCGCGGCGGTCGGTCCGGGGCGGGCTCTGATCTACAGTGGACAACGCGGGAAACCTGATCCTGACTGGATTTCGGCCCGGCGGGCGCGGCAAAGGTGACGGTTCGGTTCCGATTCGTCGGCCGGCCCGGCCGGAGTGGGCAGGACTGGACACGAGGTCGTACTCTCCGGCCGTGACTGACGGGGACACCGGGACCCGCCCGAGCGGCGGTGACGACACGTACAGCGGCCACCCGCCCACCGCGCACCCCTCGTCGGATCATCCGCCGCTCGGCGGCACCGCGCCCGTCTCCGGCTATCCGGCCGTGGGTGGCTACGGACCGCCTCCGGGACATCCCGGGCCGGGCGGATATCCGGTGTCGTCACCCGCCGGCCCGCCACCGCCGTACGGCTACCTGCCACCCGGGGGCCTCCCGCCGGAGTTCGGCCAGCGACCGCCCCGCCGTCCCCGGCTGTGGCTGTGGGTGACCCTCGGCATGGTCGCGGCGCTGCTCTGCTGCGCGGTACCGGCCGTCGGCGGGGTCCTCGCCCTCGACCGGTTCGACGACGCGGAGGGCACGGCGGCCGGTGCCGGCGCACCCAGCCCGAAGGCCGGCGATCCGCCGACGGTCACCCAGGAGTGGCTCGGCGAACGGGTGGTCGAACTGCTCGACAAGCAGGCGACCGCGCTGCTCGGCGGTGACGAGGGCGGCTACCTGGCGGTGGCTGAGCCGGGCTCTCCGGTCTCCCGCGACCTGCGCCGCCAGTTCCGTACCCTGCGCGCGATGCAGGTCACCCAGTGGAAGCCGGAGCTGCGCGGCAAGCTGGTCCAGACGTTCGAGCCGGGGCAGTGGCGCGCCGACCTGAGGATCAGGCACTGCTTCGTGGTGCCGGCCTGCGAGCCGATCGAGATCGTGGTCCGCACCACCTGGCAGGACGTCGCCGGCCAGCCCCGGATGATCGGCGTCGAGGAGCCGGAGTCGCAGGGTGACCGACCCCGCCCCTGGGAGGTGGACGAGCTCGTCGCCTCGACCAGCGAGCGGGTGCTGGTTGCCGCGCCCCGGGCCTTCCGGGACCGGCTGCCGAAACTGCTGCGCGAGGCGGACCGGGCCGCCCGGATCGCCGACCGCTACGCCGCTGACGGCACCCCGCCCGACCGCTACCGGATCTTCTACGCCGGCCCGAACGAGTGGAAGCGGTGGTACGGCGGAGACCGCGCGGAGTGGACCGCCGGGTACGCCGTCTCGATCGGTTCCGGCCAGTACGACGTGGTGCTCAACTCCGAGAGCCTGCGCGACGGCGAGTACGCCGAGCTGCTCCGGCACGAGCTGACCCACACCGCCTCGCTCTCCGGCACGCCCCGACTGGAGAACGGTGCCTGGTGGCTGGTCGAGGGTCTCGCGGAGTACGCCGCAGCGGTGGGGCGCCCGGTGAGCCGGTACCCGACCCTCGCCGACGTCAGGCGGCTGACCGACTCCGACTGGAGTGGTGAGTTGGACGACCTGCTGCCGGACGAGGACGCCCCGGACTGGCGGGTCTCGGCCGCGTACGGCGGTGGCTACCTGGCTGTCCGGCATCTCGGCGACCGTTTCGGCGATGAGCGGCTGCTCCGGTTCTTCAAGCTCGTGGTACACGACGGCGACTCGGAGGAGGAGGCCGCCCGCCAGGTGTTCGACGCGGACTGGTCGGACCTACACGACGAGTGCGTCGACTACATCCGGAAGACGGCCGACTGACCCGGGCTGGTCGGTCCTCCGACCAGGCCGCGACGTGACGCGTGCCCGGCAGATGGTGTCCGGGGAGGGTCATACCACCGGCCGACGGTCCGGCTTCGTCGACGGTCGTGCGGGCGCCGTGCCGGGGCCTGAGATAGTAGATCTCGCTCCCAGCGCGGAGCCCCGACTCGCGTCCGGAAGCGACTCGGGGCACCCGTCCGGTGGCTCCGGTGGCGCCGCCGGAGCCACCGGGCGCCGCATCCCGTGCCGCGCCGCATCCCGTGCCGCGCCCGCGCCGTGCGTGCCAGCCGCCGCGCGACGAGAGAATCCGGCCCGACAAGCCGACCGGAGAATCCGGCCCGACCACCCGGGCGACCGGCCCGGACCTGTCGGCAAGGATGATCAAATGTCCGAAGGGATCGCGCCGGTCACAGCCGTCCCGCTACCGTACTGGTAACACGCGCGTGGTCGCCCCGGTGCGGAACCTCCGGCCGGTCGGCCCGCGCCGGGGAATGGGATGGATCGGTGAGCCATGGCAGGATCACCACAGTCCGACGGCCGGCTGCCGGAGGTCAGGTTCCTGACCGTCGCCGAGGTGGCGACGCTCATGCGGGTGTCGAAGATGACCGTCTACCGGCTCGTGCACTCGGGTGAGCTGACCGCGGTCCGGGTCGGGCGGTCGTTCCGGGTGCCCGAGCACGCCGTACACGAGTACCTGCGCGGTGCCTTCCAGGAAACCGCCTGACGACGGTCGGGTCGGTCCGGGTCCGGGGTCCGAGCGCCGGGCAGACCCGTCGACCGTGCCGAGCGGGGAGCCTCCCGACGGCGTACACCGCCGTCGACGTGACCACGGCACCGGGCGATCGACACGGCACCCAGGTGCCCAGGCGGTCCGGACGACGATGAGACCGGGGGCGCGTTCGTCCGGTCGACGACCGAGGGCTACGCTGGAGCGCGACCGTGGCCACGTGCCGGTGTGGGCGAGAGCCAGACCGTGCCGGTCCGGTCCGTTGTCCAGCTCGGTTACCGATCACCCCGCTGGGGGTGACTCCGGTCCGACCCGCAGATGCATCAGAAGGGCTGTCGTATGGGCTCGGTGGTCAAGAAGCGCCGCAAGCGCATGGCGAAGAAGAAGCACCGCAAGCTGCTGCGCAAGACCCGCGTCCAGCGTCGCCGTCTCGGCAAGTGACCCTGGCCGGGCCTCGGCCCGGCCAGCGGTGACGCCGGTCAGCTGTCGACCTCTGGAGGCCCACGTGACGATGTCGCGGTGGTCCGGACCCGGCCCGGGGCGACCCGTGCGGGGCACGAGGTGACCCCCGGAAGCACCCCAGGTGCGCCGGGGGTGGTCGTGGTGACCGGCGTGAGCCGTTTCCTCGGCGCGCACGTCGCGGCCCGGCTCGTCGCGGACGACCGGATCAACCGGGTCATCGGGCTCGACGTGCTCGACCCGGCACCCGAACTCGCCCCCCTGCTCGACGGGGTGGAACGCGTCCGTGCCGACGCCGGCGCGGTGAGCAGCGTCGTCGACGACCTGGGCGCCGACGCTGTCGTACACCTCGCCCTGCTCACCGCGCCGGACCAGCAGCAGGGCGGCCGGGCGGCGATGAAGGAACAGAACGTCATCGGCACGATGCAACTGCTCGCCGCCGGACAGCGGGCATCCCGGCTGCGCAAGCTGGTCGTCCGGTCGTCGACCGCCGCCTACGGCGCCTCGTTCCGGGACCCGGCCGTCTTCACCGAGGACACCGAGCCGCGAGCGGTGCCGCGCGGCGGGTTCGCCCGGGACATCCTCGACATCGAGGGGTACGTCCGCGGCTTCCGGCGCCGTCGCCCGGACGTCACCGCCACCGTGCTGCGGTTCGCCCCGTTCATCGGCTCGCGGGCGAACACCACCCTGACCCGCTACTTCGCCCAACCGGTCGTACCGACCGTGCTCGGGCGTGACCCCCGGCTGCAGTTCGTGCACTTCGACGACGCCCTGGAGGTCCTGCACCGGTCGGTGGTCGAGGATCACCCCGGGACGTACAACGTCGCCGGGCCGGGTGTGCTCTCCCTCTCCCAGGCGATCCGGCGGGCCGGCCGGGTAGCCGTACCGGTGCTGGAACCGGGACTCTCCGGGGCGGCCGGGCTCGCCCGTACCCTCGGCTTCGGCCGCTACAGCCTCGACCAGGTCGACCTCTTCGTGCACGGCCGGGTCGTCGACACCACCAGGCTGATCAGCGAGTACGGCTTCACCCCGCGCTCCACCGCCGCCGCGTTCGACGACTTCATCCAGGGCCACCGTGCCCCGGCCCCGCTCGGTCCGGACCAGTTGCACCGCGCCGAACGGATGATCCTCGACGGCATCCGCCACACCCGGGCCGCGGTCCGGGACCGGATCGGCCAGCTCAGCGAGGTGCGGGGCGGGCGGACCGATGACTGACGAACCGGCCGATCCCAGCGGTCCGGAGCGACGGCACGACGACGCGCCGGCGGAGGAATCCGCCCGGCGGCACGACGTGGACGACTCCGTCCGGCGGTTCGACGAGGCGCCGGTGGCGGATCCGGCGGACCTGGACCGGCCGGCGCGGCGCAACGGGCACCGGCCCGCGCCGATCGCCCCGGCCGTCGCCGACCAGCCGGGCGACGTCTGGGACCGGCGGGTCGCCGCCGGCCTGGCGTTTCTCCGGCGGCGCCTCTCCGGCCGGTACGAGGTCGACGAGTTCGGCTTCGACCCGGAGCTGACCGACCAGGTCTTCCTGCCGTTGCTGCGCCGCCTCTACCGCGACTGGTTCCGTACCGAGGTGACCGGGCTGGAGCACCTGCCGGTCGACGGGTCCGGTCTGGTGGTCGGCAACCACTCCGGCACGGTGGCGTTGGACGCGCTGGTCCTGGCGGCGGTGCTGCGTGACCGGCATCCGACCCGCCGGCACCTGCGACTGCTCGGCGCGGACCTGGTGTTCCGGATGCCGATCGTCTCCGAGCTGGCCCGCAAGACCGGCGGTACGGTGGCCTGCAACCCGGACGCGGAGCGGCTGCTCGGCCGGGGCGAGCTGGTCGGGGTCTTTCCCGAGGGTTTCAAGGGGATCGGCAAGCTCTATGCCGAGCGCTACAAACTGCAGCGGTTCGGCCGGGGCGGATTCGTCTCGGCGGCGCTGCGCACCGGGGCCCCGATCGTCCCGGTGGCGATCGTCGGGGCCGAGGAGACGTACCCGATGCTCGCCGACATCAAGCCGCTGGCCCGGCTGCTGAAACTGCCGTACTTCCCGGTGACCCCGACGTTCCCGTGGCTGGGGCCGCTCGGCGTGGTCCCGCTGCCGAGCAAGTGGCTGATCGAGTTCTGTCCGCCGATCCCGACCGCGCACCTGGTCGACTCGGCCGACGATCCGCTGGTCGTCTTCAACCTCGCCGACCAGGTACGGGAGACCATCCAGCAGACCCTGCACCAGTTGCTGGGGCGGCGGCCCGATCCGTTCGGCCCCTGAGCGTCCCGCTCACAGGTGTCGGCGGCGACGCATCGCCAGGCCGGCGGTGACCACCCCGGCGACCAGGCCGGCGGCGGCGGTCGACGGTACGGCGATCCGGGCCGCCTTCCGGCCGGTGCGGAAGTCGTACACCGTCCAGTTGTTGTCCCGGGCGGTCCGACGCAGTGCGCTGTCCGGGTTGATCGCCACCGCCCGCCCGACCGTGCAGAGCATCGGCAGGTCGTTGCTGGAGTCGCTGTACGCGGCACAGCGGGACAGGTCGAGTCCTTCGACGGCGGCGAGCTGGGTCACCGCGTCGGCCTTGGCCGCGCCGTGCATCAGGTCCCCGACCAGCCGTCCGGTGTACGCGCCGTCGTGGACCTCGGCGACCGTACCGATCGCGCCGGTCAGCCCGAGGCGGGCCGCGATGACCCGGCCGATCTCCACCGGGGCGGCGGTGACCAGCCAGACCCGTTGGCCGTCGGCCAGATGCTGCTCGGCCAGGGCCCGGGTGCCGCGCCAGATCCGTGGCGCCATCAGCTCGTCGAAGATCTCCTCGGTGAGCCGTTCGATCTCCTCGATCCGCCAGCCGGCGACGAAGGCGAGCGCGGCCTCCTTCACCTGCGACATGCTGCCGGCGTGCTCGGTGGCGAGCACCCGAAACCGCAGTTGCTGCCAGGCGAACCGGGTCAGGTCCCGGGTGGTGAGGTAGTTGCGGGCGGCCAGGCCACGGGCGAGCCAGTAGATCGAGGCGCCCTGCATCATCGTGTTGTCGACGTCGAAGAAGGCGGCGGCACAGGGGTCGGCGGGCGCCGGTGGGGCGTCCGCCAGCCCGGTGGGTGCCCAGCCCGCGGTGTGGCCGTCCGGGTCGGTGCTGATCGTCATCTTGCTGACGGTCGCCCTGCGGGTACGGGCCACGCGCGGACCTCCTCGCTCACACGTACACCAGCGAGGGTAACGAAGATCTGCGCTGCCGCACCCGTGGTCGTGGGAGTGACCTGACCGGGACCCGGCCGGGCCGGGTCGCCGGCCGGTCAGCCGCCGTCGCCGGGCGGTCAGCCGCCGCTGTCGTGGGCGGCCGGGGACGGGCTCTTCTCCCGGACCGCCGGCTGCTCCTCGCTGGGGGTTGGTGCCGGATCCCGAGGTGAAGCGGTTCGCTCGGGGACCGACGGAGTGTTTGGAGTCCGGCCGCCGGTTCCCTCGGAGGCCGACGGGTTCGGCGGGGTGGTGAGCACCGGACCTCGACCGCCGGGGCAGTTCCGGGGGACCGGGCCGAGCGAGTCGTCCCGACCGGTCGCCCCGGCGCCGCAGGTCAGCGCGGCCCGTAGCCCGTCGGTCCGGCGCTGCACGTTGGCGAGCAGGTTGACCGACCGCTGGGCCGGTTCCCGGTTGGCCCGACCGGTCCGGTCGAGCAGGTCGTCGAGCCGCTGACCCTGCTCGTTGAGGAAACGGTCGACGGCGTCGAGCGCGGCCGGATCCCGACGCTGCACCGTGGCGGTGGTGAGGAGCCGGATGCCCTGCCGGGTGTCGTTGTCCATGTCCCGCAGGACGGCCTCGAACCCGACGTTCTGCCCACCCAGGGCGCTCGCCTCGGCGAGCCGGGTCCGGGCGAAGTCGAGGAAGAGCTGTCCCCGGCTGAGGTCGGAACTGGCCAACGCGAGCTGGGCGCGTTCGGTGTGCCGCTTCATGCCGTACAACGCGTCGCCGGGGACGGCGTTCTCGCTGGCGGCGGACATGCCGGAGACCGCGATCGCGCCGACGGCGACACCGACGACGATGGCGCCCCGGGCGCGGAGCCGGGTCCGGGGCGCCCGGGGCGCGGAGCGTGCGCCCCGGACCGGTGCGGCGGGTCTGACCGCGTCCTCGCCGAGCGGGTCGTCGGCGGTGGCACCGATCCCTTCCCGTTCGGCGGTCGCGACCAGCATGGCGCGCAGGCTGGCCCGGAAGTCGGGGTCGACCTCGACGGGGGACTGGACGGTCCGGAGCCGTTGCCCGACCGCCAACGGTTGGGCGAGGTCGGCGTCGACGCGGGACCGGATGTGGTGGCGGCGGCCACCGTTGGCTTCCTCGAGCAGTTGCGCGAATCGCTCCGCGCGCTGCCGGTAGAACGCGTTCCAACCCACGGCCGACACCTCCCTTCGCTGGTCGCGACGCTTCGGTCGGCGTCGTCGCCGTCCGGTGCGACGGTGGCTGAACGTCAGAGCCTGACCGCGGCGGCGGTCGGACCAGCTGTCCGACCGGCCAGCCGGGGCGAGCCCCGGGTAACCACCGGTCGCACCGGGACAAACGTTCGGCGGGGCGGACCGGTTACGGGCGGCTCCGAGGAGAAATTACGAAGAGTGAGCGGGGTCACCGGGCGTCCGGTCGGCTGCGGGGAGCGCCTCACGGCTGGAACCCGTCGGGCAGCAACCGGGCCAGGGCCCGGACCGCGCGGTACTGCAGTGCCTTGATCGCGCCCTCGTTCTTGCCCATCGCCTGTGCGGTCTCCGCGACGGAGAACCCCTGCAGGAAGCGGAGCACGATGCATTCCTGCTGTTCGGGGTTGAGTTGCTTGACCGCCGTCAGCAACGCGACATTCGTGATGTGTTCGACGACGGCCGCTTCGGGACTTCCCTCCGGACCCCGATCCTCGCGGTCCGCATCCAAGACGTCACCTGTAGTAACTTCGAGTCGGTAGCGCCCCGACTTGAAGTGGTCCGCGACCAGGTTCCGGGCGATGGTCACCAGCCAGGCACCCAGGTCGCGGCCCTGCCAGGTGAAGCTGCCGATCCGCTTCAGTGCCCGCAGGAAGGTGTCCGAGGTGAGATCCTCGGCGAGCTGCCGGTTGCCGACCCGGAAGTAGACGAACCGGAAGACGGTGTCCACGTACCGGTCGTAGATCAGCCCGAACGCCTCGGGCTCGCCGGCCTGGGCCCGCTCGACGAGCGCCCAGACCTCCCGGGCCGGATCGGACGGATCCGGCCGGTCCGGATAACCGGTCCCCGACCCGCCGCCGGAGCCGGTTGTCGACTCGGTGGCCGGAACCACCGGCAGCACGGCCGTCTCGGTGTTCGGATTGTCCAGCTCGGTGTCGCCGCCCGCCGGCGGCCCGACATTCGGCTGGACCGGCATCGCCGGCCGGGTCGGGCTGGCCACCCGACCGCCGTTGACCTGCCGACTGTTGCCGCCCGGTGAACCCTGCCGGGTCGGGGTCTCGTTCGGATGGTGCGGCCGGTTCCGGATCCGTTTCGAGCCCCCGTCGCCCCGCACCGCGAGGCTCAGCATGTCGTCCATGGACAGGCGGAGCCGGGACAGTCCCTCGTTCAGGGCCTGTCGGGTGTTCCGCAGCTGACCGCCGGTGGTGCTGTCGGCATGTCCGTAGGTGCTCACTGGACCTCCCCGGCCGCCCGCGACCGTCTGGCCGGTCGCCCGGGCCGGGCGACGGCGGTGGCCGTACGTGCGCCGTGGACGGCGCGATCCGGCACGGCAGATCCGGGGTGCGCCGTACGACGGCACACGCCCCACAGCTGCTGGTGCTGTGCTCTCACAGGCACGGCGGCCTCCTCGGGCTGAGGGGTGTCGACTCACGGCAAAAGGGGTGAGCCGACCCGAGTGATGATAGGGCCAACGTCACCCATGTGCGGCAAGTCCGTTACACAGAGCCGAAGTATTTCCGAAAGCCACCCGTTCGGGCCGCACCAGTTGTGCGTTGTCGGATCCTGGACAGTGTGGGGACAGTGGCCTTGACCAGGCACAACGCTGAGAAACGCCACCAGGCGGCGCGCCCTTGGCGTGCCGCTGGATGATGTGCTAGTGGACAGCTGTGCCGGTGTCGGATGGACGGTGGCAGGTCAGACCCGGAAGATCGCGAGGACCGCTACGGTCTGGTGGAACGTACCTCGTCCCGATCGGAAAGTCGAGCAACTTCCACGAACGAGCACTCGTTGACGGCAAGTTCCACCACCACCGGTGACTGCCGTCGCGTCGGGACTGACAGTGGACAAAGAGCGTCGCCGGCGTACGAGCGAGCGGACAGCGGCCGGGCTGTGTCAGACTCGGCGACCGTGCAGGATGGAGCGCCCACCCCCGCCGAGTCGCCCACCGCCCCGCCGTCCGACGCCGGCCCGCCCGGTCCGGAATCGGCCGCGGTCACCCTGGCCGATCGGGTACGCCTGGCCGCCGCCACCCGTGGCGACCAGCCCGCCCTGGTCTGGCCCGACGGCACGCTGACCTGGACACAACTCGACCGGGCCGTGGACCGGGTCGCCGACGCGCTCCGCCGACGCCTCCCCGGGCACGGCGACCCGCATCCGGGCCGGGTCGCGATCGCCCTGGGCAACACCCCGGAGTTCGCCATCGCCTTCTTCGCCGTGCAGCGTGCCGGCCTGGTGGCGGTACCGGTGAATCCGGCGTTGACCGGGCCGGAACTGCGACACATCCTGACGGACTCGGCAGCGGCGGTCCTGATCGGCACCGAGCCGGTGCGGGCCACCGTGGCGGCAATGGCCGGCGAGTTGCCGGCGCTGTCCGAGGTGTACACCGCGCTGCCCGGCACCCCGGACGCACCGGCGCCGGACGCCGACCCGGACGCCCCGGACGCTCCGGTGGTGACCGATCCCGAGGCGCTCACCGTGCTGCTCTACACCTCGGGGACCACCGGGCACCCCAAGGGCGCGATGCTGTCGCACCGGGCACTGCTCGCCAACCACCGGCAGATCGACCGGATCTCGCCACCGGTGGTGGGACCCGGGGACCGGGTCCTGCTGGCACTGCCGATGTTCCACGCGTACGGGTTGAACGCCGGGCTCGGCGCGGTGGCGTACCACGGTGCCTGTGGCGTGCTCGTCGACCGGTTCGACGCCGCCGAGACCCTGGACGTGCTGGCGCGACACCGGGTCAGCGTGCTCGTCGGCGTACCGTCGATGTTCGTCGCCTGGCTCGCCCTGCCGTCGTCGGCGGGCGGTACGTCGGTCGGTGCCGGCGGGTCGCTGGAGACGGCGACCACCTCGGTACGGGTGGTCGTCTGTGGGGCCGCCCCGCTGGGTGTCGACGACGCCGCCCGGTTCACCGAGCGGACCGGACACCGGATCGGGGTCGGCTACGGGCTGACCGAGACGGCGCCGGTGCTCACCTCCACCCTGGTCGGACCGGCCGGGAGGAGCGGTTCCATTGGCCGCCCCCTGCCCGGCGTCGAGCTGCGGCTGGTCGGACCCGACGGCGAACAGCTCTGGCAGGACGGTACGACCGTCCACCCGGGATCCGAAGAAGACGGAAGCGACGGCCCGGACCTGGAACTCCCGTCGCCGGGAACCGATCCCGGCGAGATCGTCGTACGCGGCGCGAACCTCTTCTCCGGCTACTGGCCGGACGGGCACGACGGCCCGGACGCCGACGGCTGGTGGCGGACCGGCGACATCGCGTACGCCGACGCCGACGGGGATCTCTTCCTGGTGGACCGGCTCGGCGAGCTGATCCTGGTGCACGGCTTCAACGTCTACCCGCAGGAGGTCGAACGGGTGCTGAACGCCCACCCCGGAGTGTCGGGGTCGCTGGTGCTCGGGGCGCCGGACCCGCTGGCCGGGGAGACCGTCGTCGCGTACGTCGTACCGGCGCCCCGGGGCGAGGTCACCGCCGCCGAGCTCGCCGCCCACTGCGCCGGCAGCCTGGCCCGGTTCAAACGCCCGGGCAGGATAGAGTTCGTCGAGTCCCTGCCGTACTCGGCGATCGGCAGGGTACGTCGGTCGACATTCCGGGAGGTGACGGGCAGTGGGGACGGCTGAGCCACGACTGACCCTGATCACCCGACCCGGCTGTCACCTCTGCGAGGTGGCCCGGGAGGCGATGGCCCGGGTGGTGACCGTGACCGGCGACCGGTGGACCGAGCTGGACGTGACCAGCGACCTGGAGCTGGAGCGCGACTACGGCGACCGGGTTCCGGTGGTGCTGCTCGACGGCCGGGAACACGGCTACTGGCGGGTCGAGGAGGAGCGGCTGCTGCGGGATCTCGGCGCGGGTCGGGCCTGAGGGACCGGCCGCCGCTGATTCTTCGGGCCGGATCGGACCTCCGAGCCGGCGCGACGTGATCCGCCGCATAGTGCGGTCTTCGGCTGTCGATCCGACCGCCCCGTGCCGCGTATCGTGCTCGGATGCCCCGCAGACGTGACCATCTGGTATGGGACTGGAACGGTACGCTCCTCGACGACCTGCACCTGGTCGTCGCCGCCACCAACGCCGCGCTGGCCACCGTCGGGGGGCCGGTGGTTACCGCCGAGGAGCACCGGACGCAGTTCCGACGCCCGGTGCCGGACTACTACGCCGAGGTGCTCGGTCGGATCCTCGACGCCGAGGAGTACCAGCGGGTGGACAGGCTGTTCCACGAGACGTACCGGCTGGGGCTGCTCGAATGTGCCCTGGCGGCGGACGCGACCACGGCGCTGCGCGCCTGGCACGGCACCCAGTCCCTGCTCTCCATGTGGTTTCACGACGAGCTCGTGCCGACCATCGACCGGTACGGTCTGACCATGCTCTTCGCCCGGGTCGACGGGCTGCGGGCCGGGGTCGGCGGGGAGCGGAAGGCGGCACACCTGGCCCGGCACCTGGCCGCCTTCGGGGTCGACGGTCGGTCGACCGTGCTGATCGGCGACTCGATCGACGACGCCGAGGCGGCCGACCACGTCGGCGCCCGCTGTGTGCTCTACACCGGCGGGGTCACCGACCCGGCCCGGTTGCGTGCCTCCGGCCGACCGGTGGCGGACTCGCTCAGCGAAGCCGTCAAACTCGCCGCCGACCTGGACTGAGCGCTCCGACCGGCCGGTCCCGGCGGGTTGGTCAGGCCCGCAGGTAGGCGAGGACCGCCAGGACCCGTCGGTGCTGCTCCTCGTCGGGCGGCAACTGCAGCTTGGTGAAGATGTTCCGGACGTGCTTCTCGACGGCGCCGTCGCTGACCACCAGGGTCCGGGCGATGGCGGTGTTGGACCGGCCCTCGGCCATCAGCCCGAGCACCTCCCGCTCGCGCGGGGTCAACTGGCGTAGCGGGTCGTCACGGCGGCGGCGGACCAGCAGCTGGCCGACGACCTCGGGGTCGAGCACGGTGCCGCCGGTGGCGACCCGCCGCAGCGCGTCGAGGAAGTCGTCGATCGCGGCGACCCGGTCCTTCAGCAGGTACCCGATGCCGCCGCCGCTGGCCCCGCCGGACGGGCGGACCGTGGCGAGCAGGTCGTCGGCGTACGACACCTCGACGTACTGCGACAGCACCAGGATCGGGGTACGGGGCACCCGCTGCCGGGCCTCCACCGCCGCCCGTAGGCCCTCGTCGGTGTGGGAGGGCGGCATCCGTACGTCGACGATCGAGACGTCGGGGCGGTGCGTCACGATCGCCTCGACCAGTGCCTCCCCGTCACCGACCGCCGCGACCACCTGGTGGCCGTGCTCGGTCAGCAGTCGGACCAGCCCTTCCCGGAGCAGGACGGCGTCGTCGGCGATCACCACACGCATACTGTTGTCTACCACCACGTCGTCGTCGGTCTCCGGCCGCGCCCCGGCTCCACCGGTGTTTGGCTGCGGGGCGGTCAGCACGGCAGCTCGGCCCGGATCTCGGTCGGCCCGCCGGCCGGGCTGAGCACGGTCAGCGTGCCGTCGTTGGCGTGTACCCGGTCGGCGAGCCCGGCCAGGCCGTGGCCCTTGGACATGTGCGCGCCACCCTCGCCGTCGTCGATCACGGTGATCCGTAGCGTCTGGCCGACCCGGGAGACGGTGAGCCAGCACTCGGCGGCCCGACTGTGCTTCGCGACGTTGGCGAGCGCCTCCGCGACCACGAAGTACGCGGTCGACTCGACCGCCGGGTCGGGGCGGCCCGCCGGGGTGCCGAGCTGGGGGTCGACGGTGAGGTCGATCGGGATGACGCCCCGGCCGGCCAGGGCGGCGAGTGCGCTGGGCAGACCCCGGTCGACCAGGATCGGCGGTGCGATGCCCCGGGACAGTGCCCGCAGTTCGGCGAGGGTGTCCCGGGTCTGGGCCAGCGCCTCGTCGAGGGTCTGCCGGGCCGCTTCCGGGTCGGCGGCGAGCTGTTGCCGGGCCCGGCTGAGGTCCATCGCGAGCCGGACCAGCCGCTGTTGCGGCCCGTCGTGGATGTCCCGTTCCAGCCGGCGCAAGGCGGTCGCCTCGGCGGAGGCGGCGGCCCGTTTCTGCTCCTCCAGCACGGTGATCCGGTTACGCATCTCGGCGACGCCGGTGAGCATCGCCCGACCGAAGCTCGCCTGCATCATCGCGCAGCCGCGTACCACCAGTGGCAGGGTGATCAGGAAGAAGAGGCCGAGTGCGGTGTTCATCAGGACCCGGGAGGCGACGGAGTTGCCCAACCCGAGCAGGTAGGCGAGTCCCTCGTCGTCGGGGCTCTGCGGGATCGCCCAGTCGTACGCCCAGTAGAGGGAGCCGCCGACGGCGCCGAGCCACCAGCCGACCGTGATCGCGAACGCCGGTCCGGCGACGAGCAGCTTGAAGATGCCGTGTGCCAGGTCGAGCCAGGACTGGGCGTCGGTGATCGGCGTCATGATCCGCCGCCAGGCGCCGCCGCCGGGTTCGGCGACGCGGTAGTGCGGCCGTACCCGTGGCTGCCGGAGCACCATCGGCATCCGGAGCCGCTCGATGTCGGCGAGACCTCGGGCGACGTAGAGGGTGCCGGCGAGGATGGGCAGACCGATCACCGTCACCACCAGCCCGGCACCGACAGCGGTACCGATGGCGAGCACGATGAGGCTGGCCAGGGCGAGTGGGAAGCCGAGCAGTACGTATCCGGAGTCCACGGCGAGTTGGCGTAGTACGCCGCGCCCGGCGGTCGGCTCGGCGTCGGCGCCGACGGCGGCGGTAGTGGTCATGTTGTCGACGCTAGGCATCGGCGTGCTCGGCCCCCATCCCATCGGCTGGCCTATCCACGGTAGGGCTGCCCCCACCACCTGCCCGCCGACGGGGTGGGGGCCGTTCCGGTGCGTTCCGGAACCGGACGGGGCCCTGCCGGAAATCGGACGACGGCGGTGCGAACCGGCCGGCCGCACTCCGGAACCGGACACGGCCCGGGTGGAAATCGGACGACGGCGGACGCGGAATCGATCAACCGTCGACGCGGAATCGGACATCGCGTGAACCGGAGCGACGACAGTGTCGGCGGTCGGAGATTTTCCGGTCGAATGGAATCCGGGAGATGTCGGGGGCTGATCGCTGGCGGCGCGGCGGTGTGGGGGCGTGGGTGTGACGGCGTGTTGCCGTGGGCGTGGCGGCGAGTTGGGCAGATAAGTCGGACTTAGGCAATAATCGCCGAGCGGGCCAGCTGGCACCGCTGACCTGATCTTGTAAATGGAGGCCCAGGTGACGCGTTATCGCGGTCTATCAAGATCGCGATTTGTGCGTGTCTTCACAAGCGCCTACTCTGTTACTCCGACGAGCCCTGCTAGCACAACCGGTCACAGCGGTCGCCAGTGGGTGCCCCGAAACGACCGGTCGCTCCGGCCGGTCGAAGATCGCATGGCACGGAGTCGCATGAGTCAGCACCGCCCAGCAGGCACGCCCGGCCGCGCCGGTGGGGTGCCGGCACTCCCGGACCTCCCTGAGGCGACGGTCGCCCGGCTCCCCGAATACCTCCGTGCCCTGCACAATCTCGCCGAAACCGGTAACGACACGGTGTCCAGCGAGGAGTTGGCGACGGCGGCCGGAGTGAATTCCGCGAAGCTCCGGAAGGATCTTTCTCAACTCGGCTCGTACGGCACCCGGGGCGTCGGCTACGACGTCGCGCTGCTGATCGACCAGATCGAGTTCGTCCTCGGACTGACCCAGCGCCGGGCGGTCGCCCTGGTCGGAGTCGGTAATCTCGGTCACGCGCTGGCCGGTTACGCGGGGTTCGCCAGCCGTGGGTTCCGGATCGCCGCGCTCTTCGACGCGGACCCGGCCCAGGTCGGTGAGGAGATCAACGATCTGGTCGTCCAGCACATCGACGACCTGCCCCGGATTGCCGCCGAGGAGTCGATCGCGATCGGGGTGATCGCCACCCCCGCGGCCGCCGCGCAGACCGTCGCCGACCAGCTCGTCGCCGCCGGGGTGACCAGCATCCTGAACTTCGCGCCCTGTGTGCTGTCGGTGCCCGAGGGAGTCGACGTCCGCAAGGTCGATCTTGCCATCGAGCTGCAGATCCTCTCCTTCCACGAGCACCGCAAGTCGGCGCTGACCGGGCTGCCGGCCGCCGACGCGGTGGCGAACGGCCCGGGCGCGTCGGGTGTCGGTACGGCGCTGACCGGCCCCGCCGCCGGACTCACCGCACTGCCCGGCGGACTCGCCGCGACCGGCACCACCGAGGCCACGCCCACCGGACCGCTCCGGTCCTCGAACGCGGAGGCGATCGGCTCATGAACCTGCTTGTCGTCGGAGCGTCGCACCGCACCGCGCCGGTCGCCACCCTGGAGAAGCTGGCCGTCGCCGCCACCGAGCTGCCGGAGATCCTCGACCGGCTGCTGCAGCTGCCGTACGTCGGCGAGGCGGTGGTCGTCTCGACCTGCAACCGGGTCGAGGTCTACGCCGCGGTCACCGGCTTCCACGGCGGCCTGGGCGACATCTGCGCGGTGCTCGGCGCGCACGCCGGCTCCGCCCCGGCCGAGCTCGCCAACCACCTGTACGTCCACTACGACGGCGCCGCGGTCGAGCACGTCTTCCGGGTGGCCGCCGGGCTCGACTCGATGGTGGTCGGCGAGGCGCAGATCCTCGGCCAACTCCGTGACGCCTACCACGTCGCGGGCGAGGCCGACGCACCCGGGCGACTGCTGCACGAGCTGATGCAGCAGGCCCTGCGGGTGGGGAAGCGGGCACACGCCGAGACCGAGATCGACCGGGCCGGGCAGAGCGTGGTCACCGCCGCGCTCGACCTGGCCGCGACCCACCTCCCGGGCGGCATCGAGGGACGTCCGGCGCTGGTCGTCGGGGCGGGGTCGATGGGGGCGCTCTCCGTCGCCACCCTCTCCCGGCGGGGAGCCGGTCCGGTGGCGGTCAGCAACCGGGGCGCCGACCGGGCACGCCGGCTCGCCGAGGCGTACGGCGCCACGGCGGTGCCGATCGCCGAACTCGCCGACGCCCTCTCCACAGTGGACATAGTAGTGGCCGCCACGGCGTCGATCGAACCGGTCCTCACCCAGGAGACGGTCGCCCGGGCGCTGGCCGTACGTGCCGCCCACCGGCCCGACCCCCTGGTCCTGCTCGACCTCGCGGTGCCCCGCGACATCGAGCCGGGGATCGCCGAGCTGCCCGGCGTGGTGGTGATCGACATCGACGCCCTGGCCGCGGCCCAGCCGATCGGCCCGGCCGCCGCCGACACCGCGGCCGTCACCCGGATCGTCACCACCGAGGTGGAGTCCTTCCTCACCTGGCTGCGTGGCGCCGACGTGGCGCCGACGGTGGCCGCCCTGCGGGCCCGCGCCGACGAGGTGGTCACCGCCGAACTGCGCCGGCTCGCCCACCGTCGCCCGGATCTGACCGACGACCAGCGTGCCGAGGTGAGCCACACCGTGCACCGGGTGGTGCAGCGCCTGCTGCACTCGCCGACCGTACGGGTCCGCCAGCTCGCCGCCGAACCCGGCGGTGACCAGTACGCGGCGCTGCTGCGGGAGCTCTTCGACCTCGAGGTGCCGGTCACCTCGCAGGCGGACACCGTGCCGGACCTGACCGGGGGGCCGGGAGGACAGCGCTCCTCCGACGTTCCCGATGGGCAGCTGGTCGCCGGGTTGGTCGGTCTGCCCGGGCTCGGCGCCGGACTGGGCGGCCCGGCCACGGACCTGCCCGGCCGAGGACTACCGGCCACCGAGCCCGGTGCCGGTCCCCGGCCGACCGTGCCGCGCCAGTCGTCCGGAGGAGAACGGTGAGTGCGATGACCCAGCCACTGCGGCTCGGCACCCGGGGCAGCGCGCTGGCGATGGCCCAGTCCCGGAAGGTCGCCGACGCGCTACGGGCGGCCACCGGACGCCCGGTCGAACTGGTCGAGGTGGAGACGGCCGGCGACCGGTCGAGCGCCCCGGTACACCGGCTCGGCGTCGGGGTCTTCGTCTCCGCGCTGCGGGACGCGTTGACCGCCAAGGAGATCGACTTCGCGGTCCACTCGTACAAGGACCTGCCCACCGCGCCAGCGGACGGGTTGCACATCGCCGCCGTACCGACCCGGGAGGATCCGCGTGACGCGTTGGTCGCCCGGGACGGCCGTACCCTGGCCGAACTGCCGCCGGGTGCGACCGTCGGCACCGGGGCACTGCGCCGGATCGCCCAGCTGCACGCGCTCGGCCTGCAGCTGAACGTGGTGCCGATCCGGGGCAACGTCGACACCCGCCTGCGCCGGGTCCTCGGTCCCGAGGCGGACCTGGACGCCGTGGTGCTGGCCCGGGCCGGACTCGTCCGGCTCGGTCGCACCGAGGAGATCACCGAGACGCTCGACCCGATGCTGATGCTGCCAGCCCCCGCCCAGGGTGCGCTGGCGGTGGAGTGCCGGGCCGACGACCCGGACCTGGTCGAGCTGCTCGCCGTGCTCGACCATGCCCCGACCCGGGCCGCGGTGACCGCGGAACGGGCGCTGCTCGCCACCCTGGAGGCCGGGTGCAGCGCCCCGGTCGCCGCGTTCGCGGTCGTCGCCGAAGGCGAACCGGACGCGTCCGGTGCCAGCGGCGACGAGATCTATCTGCGCGGGGCGGTGATCAGCCCGGACGGCACCCGAGACCTCCGGCTGTCCCGCACCGGTACGCCCGCCGAGGCGGCCGAGATCGGTAAGGCACTCGCCGCCGATCTCTTCGACCTCGGCGCCGACTCGATCCTCGGCACGCCTACCGATTCCGGGCCGGGGACCCAGCATTTTGGAGCACAGACATGATCGGCACCCGTAAGCCCGCAGGCCGCATCGCGTTCGTCGGGGCTGGACCCGGCGACCCGGGTCTGCTGACCCGGCGGGCGCACGACGCGTTGGTCAACGCCGACCAGGTGGTCTACGACCGCAGCGTCCCCGAGGCCCTGCTCACCGCGGTGAAGGCGGAAGCGAAGGAGGACGCGCAGTTCAGCCCGGCCGAGGGCGCCCCCGGCGACGTGGCGAAGGTGCTGCTGTCGGCGGTCCGCTCCGGGCTGAACGCGGTGCACCTGGTGGCCGGCGACCCGTTCGGCCACGAGTCCGTGGTCAAGGAGGTGCAGGCGGTCGCCCGTAACGCCGTGCATTTCGAGGTGGTGCCGGGCGTCGGGCAGGCCGAGGGGGTGGCCACCTACGCCGGCGTCCCGCTGCACGGGGTCCGGACCGCCGCCGACGTCGACGACGTCACCGCGATGGACTTCGAGGCGCTCGCCGCGGCGGTCAACCGGGGCTCGCTGGCCCTGGCGGTCGACGCCGGTGACCTGGCGGCCGTCCGGGACGGGCTGCTCGCGGTCGGGGTCGACGGCACCACCGCGGTCGCGGTGACCGGTGACGGCACCGGCGAGACGCAGTACACCACCACCTCGACGGTGGACAGCTTCGTCGCGGCCGCCCTCGGCTTCACCGGCCGGGTGGTCCTCACCCTCGGCGCCGGCGTCACCCACCGGGACAAGCTGAGCTGGTGGGAGAACCGTCCGCTGTACGGCTGGAAGGTGCTGGTGCCGCGGACCAAGGAGCAGGCCGGGGTGATGAGCGCCCGGCTGCGCGAGTACGGCGCCATCCCGTGCGAGGTGCCGACCATCGCGGTCGAGCCGCCGCGTACCCCGGCCCAGATGGAGCGGGCGGTCAAGGGTCTTGTCGACGGCCGCTACGCCTGGGTGATCTTCACCTCGGTGAACGCGGTCCGGGCGGTCTGGGAGAAGTTCGCCGAGCACGGGCTGGACGCCCGGCACTTCGGCGGCGTCAAGATCGCGTGTATCGGTGAGGCGACCGCCGAGGCGGTCCGCGCCTTCGGCATCCAGCCGGAACTGATCCCGTCCGGGGAGCAGTCCTCGGAGGGGCTGCTGGCCGAGTTCTCGCCGCACGACGAGATCCTCGACCCGGTCGGCCGGGTGCTGCTGCCGCGCGCCGACATCGCCACCGAGACGCTCGCCGCCGGGCTCACCGAACGCGGCTGGGAGGTCGACGACGTGACCGCGTACCGGACCGTCCGGGCGGCGCCGCCGCCGGCCGAGATCCGCGACGCGATCAAGTCGGGCGGCTTCGACGCGGTGCTCTTCACCTCCTCCTCGACGGTACGGAACCTGGTCGGCATCGCCGGCAAGCCGCACGCCCGGACCGTGGTCGCGGTGATCGGCCCGAAGACGGCCGAGACGGCGACCGAGTTCGGCCTGCGGGTGGACGCCCAGCCGGCGCACGCCTCCGTCCCGGACCTCGTGGAGGCGCTCGCGGCGTACGCTGTGGAGTTGCGGGAGAAACTGGCCGCCATGCCGGCCAAGCAGCGTCGTGGCTCGAAGGTCCAGGGCCCGACGGCGCTGCGGTTCCGCTGACCCCGACCTCTCACCAGGAGCTGTGATGTCGTCCTTCCCGGACGTCCGTCCGCGCCGGCTGCGGCGTTCCCCGGCGATCCGTCGGCTTGTCGAGGAGACCCGGGTCGCCCCGGCGGAACTCGTGCTGCCGATGTTTGTCAAGGAAGGGCTGACGGAGCCGCGTCCGATCGCCTCGATGCCGGGAGTGCTGCAGCACTCCCGGGAGTCGCTGCGCAAGGCGGCGGCCGAGGCGGTGCACGCGGGCATCGGCGGGATCATGCTCTTCGGGGTGCCGGAGCACAAGGACGAGACCGGCTCCGGCGGGCTCGACCCGGACGGCATCCTCAACGTGGCGATCCGGGACGTGGTTGCCGAGGTCGGCGACGCCACCGTGGTGATGAGCGACGTCTGCCTGGACGAGTTCACCTCGCACGGGCACTGCGGGCTGCTCGCCCCGGACGGCACCGTCGACAACGACGCCACCCTGGCCGCGTACGCCGAGATGGCGGTCGCCCAGGCCGACGCCGGTGCCCACCTGCTCGGCCCGTCCGGGATGATGGACGGCCAGGTCGGGGTGATCCGACGGGCGCTGGACGCCGCCGGCCACACCGACGCCGGCATCCTGGCGTACGCGGTGAAGTACGCCTCGGCGTTCTACGGCCCGTTCCGGGAGGCGGTGGAGTCGGCGCTGCAGGGCGACCGGCGTACCTACCAGCAGGATTCCGCGAACCTCCGGGATTCGCTGCGGGAGGTACGCCTCGACGTCGCCGAGGGGGCCGACCTGGTGATGGTCAAGCCGGGCCTGCCCTACCTCGACGTGATCGCCGCGGTCCGGGACGAGGTGGACGTGCCGGTGGCGGCGTACCAGATCTCCGGCGAGTACTCGATGGTCGAGGCCGCCGCCGCCAACGGCTGGATCGACCGGGAGCGGGCGATCCTGGAGACGCTCACCTCGATCCGTCGGGCCGGCGCCCAGGTCATCCTCACCTACTGGGCGGTCGAGGCCGCCCGGATGCTCCGCGAACGCTACTGACCCGGCGGCACCTACCGGCCCACCGGCACGGTCACCACGTGCAGCACCTCGTCGAGCCGGTAGATCCGGTCGGCGCCGGCCGGGAAGACGACCCGGGCGACCCGTACCTCGTTGTCACCGAGCCAGGCGAGGCCGCCGGCGCCGCTCCTGACGTTGACCGGACCCGACCCGACGTGCTCGATCAGCTGGTCCACCCGCACGGTTCCGGTCGAGGTCTCGTAGACGGTCACCCGGGGGGGCCGCGTCCTGATCGCCGGGCCGGTCGGCGGCAGCGCGGCGACGGCCAGGAACTGCCCGTCCGGGGAGAGCCGGAGGAGGCCGTAACAGATGCCCTCGCCGGTCACCGTGCCGACCAGCCGGCCGTCGTCGAGGTCGAGGATCCGTACGCCGCACTCTTGGGAGCCGTAGGGAAGGGCGAGGAACCGGCCGGAGAGGTCGGCGTCGGCGGCCCGGGACAGGTCACCGCCGGCCCCCTCCACGGAGAGCACCGGCGTCTCCCGCCCGGTCGCCAGCTCGTGCCGGACGATCCGGTCGTCCCGGAACAGGTAGGCGTCCCGGTCGTCCGCGCCGAGCAGGGTGGGGCTCCCACCGGACGTCCGTACCTCCCGGCTGACCGCGACGGCACCGTCCGGCCGGAGCACCACGAGCATGATCGGCAATCCCGCGCCGTCCGGACCGTCCGTCGTTGCGGCGCCCGGCCCGCTCTCCGGTGTGCCGGCGGGTTCGGGGGCGACCGCGCGCAGACCGACGAGCCGGCCGTCGGGCAGGGCGGCGGAGTCGAACCAGCCGGCCGGCACCGGGTGCCGGACCAGGCTGCCGTCCCGCCGTACCTCCGCCACCCCGACGCCCGGATCCAGCCCGACCGTGCCGTTCCCGTACGCCTCGTTGATGCCGGTGATGCTCGGCAGCAGCAGCCGCTGGGGCGGTACGACCAACGGAACCGCGGTGTCGTCGACGATCCGGTCCCCGGCGGGACGGGCGGTCAGCGCCGGCACGCCGAGCGCGGTCGCCGCGACCAGGCAGGCCAGCGACCCGGCGGTCAGCGCGGCCTGGCGGCGGCGCCGGGTCCGCCAGCGGCGCCGCACCGTCGCCAGTTCGCCCCCGTGGTCGGGTACGGTCGTCGCGGCCCGGCGCACCGCCGAGGCCAGTTCGTCGGGTACGGACCCGGACGTGGGTACGCCGGACATCACGCCTCACCCCTCATCACGTAGATCGGCCCGGAGCGCCTCCAGAGCCCGGGCGAGCCGACTCTTGACGGTTCCGGTGGGCAGGTCCAGTACGGCCGCGGTCTCGGCGGTGGAGAGGTCGAGCAGCACCCGGCAGACCACCACGGTCCGCTGGGCGAGCGGCAGCCGGTCGAGCGCGGTCCGGGCGGCCAGCGCGCTCGGATCCACCCCGGGTGTGCCGGGGTGCTGGTCGTCGGTGATCGCCGGCCGTTCCCGCCGAAGTTTGCGCCACCAGGAGGTGGCCCAGTTGAGCCCGACCCGGTAGACCCAGCCGGCCGGATTGTCCAGCCGCCGCACCCGCCCCCACCGGGCGTACGCCCGCAGCATCGCCTCGTCGGTGGCTTCCCGGGCCAGGTCGTCGTCACCGAGACTGAGCGCCAACGCCCGGTGCACGCGGTCGACGTACGCCGGGTAGAACGTCTCGAACCCGTCGCCCGGGTCCGGACCGGCGCCGGCCGGATCGGCCTCCACCGGCTCCGGCACCGTGAAACGCCGCCGAGCGGCCGTCGACTCCATGTCCGGTACACGCACCGGACCGGTCGACGGTTCCGGCACCTCTGCCGCGATCACCCGTCCGGGGCACCCGAGGACGGGCCGCGGTGTGGCCGGGTGCGGGTCAGTCGGTCGACCTCGCCTGGTTGGCGGCGTCCAGCCGGTGCACCAGCTCGGCCACGTCGACGCCGTACTCGAGCCACTGCCGGTCGGCCTGGAAGCCCAGATCGGCGTTGACCGCCCGCATCGTCTCGTTGCTCTGCGCGTTCCAGGTCTGCACCTCGGCGAGCTTCGGCTCGGCGGACCGCAGCTCGAAGAGCATCCGGGCCTTCATCGCCCGGTCGATGCCGCGACCGTGGTGGGCCTGGCCGACGATGGTGTCGTACTGGTCGGCCCGGGTCGGGTGCTGGGCCGGCACGACCACCTCGGTCAACCCGGCCACCACGCCGGTCTTCTCCTCGATCGCCAGCACGATGTACGGCTTCATGCCGCGCCGGTGCAGGCAGCCCAGACTGTCCCGCAGCCGCTGCGGGTCGTACGAGCTCGGCCGCAGCTCCAGGTCACCGTCGTCGACCCGGGCCTCGGCCTTGGCCATCGCGTACGCCTCGATCAGCTCCTCCGGTGGGCCGCCCGGGCAGAACTCCAGGCGGTAGCCGGGGTCGATGCCCTGCGACATCCGGGCCAGCGCGTTCCAGTCCACCGTGTTGAGTCGGAGCACACTGCGGGTCTCGGCGTACTCCTGGCCGAAGCCGAGCGCCTCGTAGAAGCCGACCGCCGGGGTGCCGCCGACGACCTCGACCCCCATGAAGCGGAAACCCTCCTGATAGGTACGGCGGGCCGCGGTGGCGATCAGTTTGCGGCCCAGGCCGCCGCGCCGGGCGGCCGGGTGGACCAGCACCTCCAGCACGCCGATGTCACCCAGTAGCAGCACGTGGGTGTGACCGATGATGCGGCCGGGGCGACCGTCCTCCGTCGGATCCTCCTGAATGATCCAGGAGATCCGGCGTTCACCGGGCATCACCTCGCTGAGGTACTCCCGGAGCATGCCGTTTTCCCACAGCGGGTCGTCTGGTAGGTCGGCCGCGAAAACCGCGTTGATCGCGTCCAGGAACGACTCGATCTCCGCGGTTGGAGCGGTCCGGGGATCCCACTCGCGCACCATCACCCGTCTAGCTTGCCGTCAACCGCAGCCCGGCGAAAGTGCCCAGTTCTTCAATGTACGGGGGCCATTACGCTAAGTTTTGCTGGCCAGGCCGTACTCGTTGGCTTTGTCGAACACCGATTGGGCATATGGCCGCACGTCATTGTAGGAAAGGATGGCGTTCCACCAGTCCGTCGGAAGGGACAGGTTGCGGCCGTTCTTGCACAGATAGTTACCGGCCGCCAGGGCCGCGTCGTCGATGTCCTGAGGGTTCCGGGTGTTGTCGTTGTCGCCGTCCGCCCCGTCCTCGGCCCAGGTGGTCGGGATGAACTGCATCGGGCCGACCGCCCGGTCGTAGGTCTTGTCGTCGTCGAGCTCGCCGTCGTCGGTGTCCGTGATCCGTTGGCGACCGGGGCCGCCGTCCAGCGGAAGTCCGATGATCTTCGGCTGGGCCACGCCGTTGGCGTCGAGTTCGGACCCGTTGACCCGGCCGTGCGCGGACTCCACGAAACCGATCGCGGCCAGCGTGGTCCAGCGCAGCTGGCAACCCGGGTTCGACTGGTTGAGCCGCAGTTCGGCGGCACCGTACGCCTGCATCGCCACGGCCGGAATGCCCACCCGGCTGCCCACCTGGGCGGCCCACCCGCTCAACAGCTGGGTCGAGCCGCCGTCACCGACCCAGGGGACCTGCAGGGTCGGCGGTGGGGTGGACGGAGCCACCGGCAGGCCGCCTCCGGGCGCGACGGTCGTCGCGGTGACCGATGGCGTGGCGGACGCGGGTTCGGCCGTCGGGTCCGCCGCCTGCGGAGCACCTCCGGCGGCCGGTACCAGCAGCGCCCCCGCCGTGCCGGTTCCCGCGACCAGGGCGAGCAGCAGCAGGGCGGGCAGGGTCAGCCGGCCACTGGGGCGCCGGGACCAGGCCCGTACCGCCCGTGCGCCGCCGACCGCCGCCGCGCGCGGGGACGGCCACCGGCGTACGGCGTGGGCGAACGGCACCCGGATCCGCCGGTTGCCCCCGGCCCGGCCGACCGCCGGGGTGTCGAGGTCGATGACGGTCTGGGTGGTCGCCGATCCGGAGCCACCTCCGTTCGACCCGCCAGCGCTCTTGTCGTCCCGGTCGCCGTCCTTCGTCTCCGTCTCGGGCTTCGTCTCCGTGGCGGCCGTCTCGGGCTTCGCCTCCGGGGCGGCCGTCGGGCCGCCGTCGGTTTCCGGTTCGGTCGCGGCCTTCGTCTCCGGGTCGGTTTCCGGTTCGGTGTCGGCCTTCGTCTCCGGGTCGGCTTCCGGTTCGGTGTCGGCCTTCGTCTCCGGGTCGGCCGGGAGTTCGGGGGCGGCCGCCGGTTCGGTGTCGGTCACGGCGGCGCCCGGGGCAGCGACGACGGTGGTCTCCTCCGGCGCGCTCCGGGGGCGGGGCAGAACCCGGGGCTCCAGCTCGAACGCCGAGTCCGGAGCGGCACCCGAACTGGCCAGCGGCCCGGCCATCGCGGGCGCGGCGGGGCGTAGGGGTCGGGTGGTCGAGGTCTCCGCAGGGTCCGCCACCCGTCGAGTATTACCCATCGACCGACGAACGTCAGTTCTGGTCGTACCCTGGTGACATGCCCCGGTACGAGTTCCGCTGCCGCGCCTGCGGCGACACGTTCGAGATGAACCGGCCGATGGTCGAGTCCTCGGCACCCGCGTCCTGTCCGCAGGGCCACGACGACACGGTCAAGCTACTGTCGACGGTCGCGATCACCGGCCGTGGCGGTTCGGCTGCGGCACCGGCCGTACCCGCTGGTGGTGGCTGCTGCGGCGGAGCCTGCGGCTGCTGAGCGCGCCGGCCGCCGACGGTCCGGGTCGGGCCCCCTCCCCACCGGACGATGAGTGTTCCTCGCGACCGTGATGTCGGTTTCGTGGCGCAGTTGGCGGTTGGCACCTTGGTACGGCGTCGCCCGTCCGTTCCTACGATGGGCCGAGGCGTAAATATGCGGAAGCATGAACGCGACTTCCAGGGGGCGGGAGGTTCCAGGCATGTCAGCACGGATCCACCTGCCGAGTGGGCTGGTGACGTTCATGTTCACCGACATCGAGGGCTCCACCCGGCTGGCCCAGATGCTCGGCGCCGGCTATCGCCCCGTGCTCAGCGAGCACCGGCGTCTGCTCCGGGCGACGCTGGCGGCCAGCGACGGGACCGAACTGTTCACCGAGGGCGACTCGTTTTTTGTCGCCTTCGCCGACGCCTCGGCCGCCCTCGACGCCTCGCTCGCCGCCCAACGTGCCCTGAACAGCCACGACTGGCCGACCCCGGAGGCCACCCCCCGGGTACGGATGGGACTGCACACCGGACACGCCGAACCTCTCGCCGGTGAGTACGCCAGCGCCGAGGTGCACCGGGCGGCCCGGATCGCCGCCGCCGCCCACGGCGGCCAGGTGCTCTGCTCCGGAGCGACCGCCCGGCACGCCGCACCGCTGCCGCCCGGCGCCTCCCTGCTCGACCTCGGGCTGCACCGGCTGCGGGGCTTCGACGACCGGGAGCGGCTCTTCCAACTGGTCGCCCCCGGGCTGGAACGGCAGTTCCCCCGCCCGCGTACCGCCGACGCGATCCCGCACAACCTGCCGACCCAGGTCACCTCGTTTGTCGGCCGGAAGGCGGAACGGGCCGAACTGGACCGGCTGATCAGCGACCACCGGCTGGTCACCGTGGTCGGGGCGGGCGGCGCCGGCAAGACCCGGCTCGCCGTCGAACTGGCCGCCGGCGTGGTCGAGTCCCACCCGGACGGGGTCTGGTTCGTCGACATCGCCACGGTCACCGACCCGGGCCTGGTCGCGTTCGCGGTCGCCGCCGTGCTCGGGCTGCGCCCCGAACCGGGTCGGCCGATGCTGGAGACCCTGGTCGAGTTCGCCGCCTCCCGACGGATGCTGGTCGTTCTGGACACCTGCGACGCCCAGCCCAGCGCCTGCGCCGAGGTGATCTCACGGCTGCTCGCCGGCGGCAGCGGGGTACGCGTCCTCGCCACCAGCCGCGAGTCGCTGGGGCTGCCCGGCGAGGTCGTCTGGCGGATCCCGCCGCTCTCGGTCGACCCGGCCCCCGGCGGCGGCCCGAGTGAGGCGGTCACCCTGCTGCTCGACCGGACCACGGCGGCCCGGGGCGGTCGGCGGGCCGGCCCCGCCGAGTCGGCCGACCTGCAACGGGTGGTCACCCGGCTGGACGGCCTGCCGCTGGCGATCGAACTCGCCGCCGCCCGACTGCGGGTGCTGAGCGCCAGCCAGCTCGCCGAACGGCTGGACGACGTACTCGGGGCGCTGGACGCCGGGCGGGACGACGTGGAGGCGGTACCGGCCGGCAACGGCCGCTGGGTCGCCAACCAGGCGGACACCGTGGACCTGGCCGCCGCCGCCCTCGGCGCCGCGCCACCGGCGGCGGCCCGCGCCGCGCAGCGTACGGCGACCCAGCGGCACGTCACGATGCAGGCGACGGTCACCTGGTCGTACCGGACGCTCGGGCCCCGGGCGGCCCGGCTGCTGCGGTGGCTGGCGGTCTTCGCCGGACCGGTCGACCTGGCCACCGTGGAGTGGCTGCTCGACGACGACCCGCTCGACCCGCTCTCGGTCCTGGTCGACAAGTCGATGATCCAGGCGGAGCCGAACGTCTCCGGCAGCACCTACCGGATGCTGGACCCGATCCGGGCGTACGCCGCCCGTCGGCTGGTCGACGCGGGGGAGGAGCAGACCGCCCGGGACCGGCACGTCGAGTGGTCGCTGCACGCGTTGCAGCGGGCGTACCTCGGCCCGGACGAGCGACCGGTGACCCTCTCGCTGTACGCGCTCGACCCGCTCGCGGACGAGTTGCGGGCCGCACTGCGCTGGACGGTCACCGGCGGCAGCGCCGGGCAGGGGCTGCAACTGGCCAGTGGGCTGGACGAGTGGTGGCGGGAACGCGGGCTGGCCCGGGAGGGTCGGCTCTGGCTGTTCCGGCTCTACGGCCGGATCGCCGAGACCGGTGAGCAGCTCCCGGAGGCGGAGCTGGCGGCGGCGTACCACATGCACTCGCAGCATGCCGGCGCGGACGGTGAGTTCGCCGAGGAGCTGCGGTTCTCCCAGCGGGCCGAGTCGGCCGCCCGGCAGGCCGGCGACGCCGGCCTGCTGGTCCGGGTACTCGCCGGCCGGGCCGCCCCGCTGATCGACATGGGGCAGCTCGCCGAGGCCGAACGGGTCTGCCGGGAGGTGATCGCGCAGGCCGAGGCGGAGGGGGTGCCCGGCGACGCGCTGCTCGCCGTCTACAGCCTGGCCGAGCTGCTCTGGCGTCGGCGGGCCCTGGACGAGGCGGCCGAACTGCTCGGGGCGGCCCGGCCGATCGAGGCGGCCCAGCCGACCGAGCGCGGCAAACGTCAGGTCGACATGCTGCTCGGCATGGTGGCGTTGGCCCGGGGTGACCTGGTCGCCGCGCACGACCACCTGGTGGTCGCGTTGCGGTCCCGGATGAGCTACGGCTATCTGGCGCGGGCCTGCGACACGGTCAACGCGATCGCGGTCCGCTGTGCCGGGGGCGGGGAACACCGTGCCGCGGCCCGGTTGTTCGGCGCCGCCCAGTTGACCCGGTCGGTGATGCACTGCGGGCCGGGCACCTTCGGGGCGTACTGGCTGCAGGAGCAGGCCGCGCTGCGGTCGATCATGGGGGACGCGGCGTTCGACGCCGCGTACGCGGCCGGGGCCGACCTGTCCCTGGAGGAGGCGGCGGCGATCGCCCTGGAGGTCGAGCACCCGGATCTCTCCGCCAACTCGACCCGGTTCTCCGCCGTCGATCCGCCCCGACAGCGGCTCCGTCCCCGGGAGAGCGTCGACGACGAGGTGTAGGACGGTCGGTTCCGCGACCGGGGCACCCCGGTTGACCCATCTCGTCCACTGACCGCTGGACGGTCTCCGTCGCCGGCAGGCGGCTCGGGGTCGACGCCGGACGACGTCGACCCCGAGCCGGAGGTGCTTCGTGGTGGGCGTGGGGTGTGCGCCGGATCAGCGGGCGGCGGCCGCCGCCGCGGCCCGGCGCTCGCCGTCGGCCTTGAGCTTCGCGGCCCGGTCCAGGTCCGCCTGGCTGATGACCACCGAGCCGAACTGCCGGACCGCCTGGTAGTAGGTCCAGGCCAGGGCGAGGCAGGCCGGTCGGACGAACGAGTTGTACGTCGCGCAGACCCGCTTCAGGTCCTCGTAGAAGGCGTCGTCCAGCCGGTTCTTGTTGGCCTCGAACTGGCTCATCGCCTTGTAGTTGCGGTAGCCGAAGTCGTGCCGGTAGCAGGAGAGTTCGAAGGTGAAGCCGAGGGGGTTGTCCGGGCTCGACGAGCAGTAGTCGGTGGTCCAGTTGAAGGCGTACTCGGCCCAGGGTGCCTGGTTGGTGCGGGCCGCGTTCCAGGCGTTGTAGCTGCTGGCGCTGGTCTGGGTCCAGCTGGACAGGACGGAGAGCTTCTGCTGTTGGGTGACGGCGGCGGCGGGTGTGGAGACGCCGACCACCGCGAGTACGGCGATCGCGCTGGCCGCCAGGGTGGTGAGCAGGCGACGGGGCATGGGGGTACCTCCGGGTGCAGGGGCAGCCCTCGTGGGGGTGCCTGGAGCGGGGGACGGAGCTGTCACCGGTCAGGTGATCCAGGTGGCAACAGTCTCGGGGAATCGTCGCCCGGCGATCTCTACCCGACCTTTATTTTCGTTGACTGGCGTGAAAACAGGCGAAATCTCCGGGATGCCGATGGCCGTCGTCGGGCGCCGTGGATCGGCGGGAAGATATGTTGGCCTACAAAAGTTCTGCTAACTAGACTTGCTGTTCGATCAACGATCACGAGGTGGAGTGCAAGAAATGCCCGATTACGGCCACGAGCTCCTGTTCGGGACATTCCTCACGCCGGACGCCCACGACCCCGACCGGGTGGTGGCGTTGGCTGAACTGACCGAGGCGGCGGGCCTGGACCTCGCCACCTTCCAGGACCATCCGTACAACTCCGGGTTCCTCGACACCTGGACGCTGCTGAGCTGGGTCGCCGCCCGTACGGAGCGGCTGCGGGTCTCCGCGAACGTGCTGAACCTGCCACTGCGCCCGCCGGCCGTGCTGGCCCGGGCCGCGGCGAGCCTGGACCGGCTCTCCCACGGCCGGTTCGAGCTCGGGCTCGGCGCCGGCGCGTTCTGGGACGGGGTCGAGGGCATGGGTGGACGTCGACTGACCGCGGGGCAGGGCGTCGCGGCGCTGCGCGAGGCGATCGGCATCCTGCGCGGCGTCTGGGACGAGACCGCCTCGGGACCGCTGCGCCGGGAGGGGCCGTACTACCCGGTCCCGGGCATGCGACGTGGCCCGGCGCCGGCACACGACATCAACATCTGGCTCGGCGCGTACCAGCCCCGGATGTTGGCCCTGACCGGTCAGGAGGCGGACGGCTGGCTGCCGACCCTGGAGTATCTGCGGTCGCCGGACCGGGTCACCGCCAACCGGCTCATCGACGAGGCGGCGGTCGAGGCCGGCCGCGACCCGCGACAGATCCGCCGACTGCTCAACCTGTTCCAGGTCGACGTGTCGGCCGATGACCGCGGCTTCCTGCAGGGTCCGCCCGGGCAGTGGGTCGACCAGCTCCTCCCGCTGGTCCTCGAGGAGGGCTTCAGCGCCTTCCTGATCGGTCGCGACGACCCACGCCTCATCCAGACCTTCGGACAGGAGATCGCCCCCGCGCTGCGGGAGGCCGTCGCCCGGGAGCGTCGGCAGAGCGAGACCACGACCGGCCCGGTCCGGTCGGCCGTCGCCCTGGCCGAGCGTCGATCCGGCGTCGACTACGACGCCCTGCCCGCGTCGCTGGCGGCCGGCTCCGTCGAGCCCGGCGACCGGGAGTACGAACAGGTGCGGCACTCCTACAGCTGGTCGGGATCACCGGCCCTGGTGATCCGGCCACGCGACGCCGCCGAGGTGGTCGACGCGGTGACCTACGCCCGGACCCAGGACGTCCCGCTCTCGGTACGCAGCGGCGGGCACGGCATCAGCGGCCGGTCCACGAACGACGGCGGAATCGTCATCGACCTGTCCCGGATGGACAGGGTCGAGGTGCTCGACCAGGCCACCCGTCGGATCCGCCTGGAGCCGGGTGCCCGCTGGGGCCACGTCGCCCGGGCGCTCGCCCCGTACGGCCTGGCGATGAGCTCCGGCGACTACGGCGACGTGGGTGTCGGTGGTCTCGCCACCACCGCCGGCATCGGCTACCTGGTCCGTCGGTACGGCCTGACCATCGACCACGTCGTCGCCGCCGAGATCGTCACCGCGGACGGCCGGCTGCTCCGGGTCGACGAGCGCCACCACCCCGACCTGTTCTGGGCGGTCCGGGGCGCCGGCGGCAACGTCGGGGTGGTCACCGCCCTGGAACTGGAGGCGTACGAGGTCGGTGACGTCGTCCACGCCCAGCTTGTCGTCGACGCGACCGACACCGCCGGCCTGCTCCACCGCTGGGGCCGGCTGGTCGAGCAGGCACCGAGGGAGATCACCAGCTTCCTCTCCCTGTTCCCGAACCGACGGGGCAACCCGCCGATGGCCCAGGTCACCCTGGTCTACGCCGGTGACGACGTCGAGGCGGCGCAGTCGGCGTTGAGCCCGTTCCTGGAGATCGGGCCGGTCCTCGACCAGCAGGCCCAACTGGTGCCGTACCCGGCGATCGTGGCGCCGCCCGGCAACCAGCACCGGGGCCAGGGGCTGGTGGACAGCCACAGCGGCCTGTTGCACCACATCACCCCGGAGGCGGCCGACGTGATGGCCACCATGATCCGGTCCGGCGATGTGATGATCATGCAGTTTCGCTCCGTCGGCGGCGCGGTGAACGACATCGCCCGCGACGCCACCGCGTACCCGCACCGAAAGCAGAACTTCTCGGTGCTCGCCGCCACCGTCCCGGACCGCCGCCGGCAACTCGACAAGCACTGGGCGGAGCTGTACCCCTACCTCGACGGCATGTACCTCAGCTTCGAGGCCGACACCGCACCGGAGCGGCTGCTGGACGCCTTCCCGGAGCCCACCCTGAGTCGGCTGCGGGCGGTCAAGGCCACGTACGACCCGGACAACGTTTTCAACCGCAACTTCCCCGTCCCGCCGGCCCTCGACGCTCGACGGACCGGGAAGGAGACCAACGGCTGAGCAGGCCCCGGCCCCGGGCGCGGAGCTGCGCGGGCGGCCGACCGGGTCGGGGCTAGCGCCTCGGCTGGTCCGTCGCGGAGAGGACGTCCTGCACCGCGACACAGGGGTCGGTGCCGGGGGCGGCGGCATGGATCGCCTCCGCGGCCCGCTCGGCGGACTCGCGGAAGGCGGCCCGCTGCTCTGCGGGCAGCCCGCCCAGGACGAGGTCCTCGGCGTGCGCGACCCGCCGCTCGGCGTCGGCGAGCACCTGCCGCCCCCGTTCGGTGGCGACGATCCGCCGGGCGCGCCGGTCGCGCGGATCCAACCGCCGCTCGATCAGCCCGGCGTTCTCCAGGTCGTCGATCACGTACGTGAGCACACTGCGGTCGATCGCCAGGCGGGACGCCAGGGCACCCTGGGTCGGCACCTCCTCGTGTACGACCACGGCGAGGATGTGGTAGCCCCGGCTGCCGTGCGGCAGGTCCTTCAGCGTCTCCTCGACGTACTCCGTCCAGCGGCGCAGCACCATGCCGAGCGACCAGCCGAAGTGGGACCCGCGACTGCGGTCGGCCGGCAGGTCGCAGGGGTCGACGGCGGACATGTGTCAACCCTAGCAGGCAATATGTTGGTCAGAAGATGGGTTGACGGACAACGCTTTCGGGCTGCGGCCGGTGTCGACGCCGGGATCTCCCCGACGACGGTCCCGCGTACCGCCGGGAGGGCGGACGCGTGGACCGGCCGTCGGGGAGATCCCCGGGTCTGCTGCCGGTCGGGAGGACCGGGTCAGCGGAGCACGAACTGCGGCGGGCTGGGCGGGCTCTCGTTGCCCAACCGGTCCACCGCGGTCACGTAGTAGCTGTAGCGCCGGCCCGGCTCCGCCGTCTGGTCCAGGTACGAGCGCACCGCGCCGTCGGTGGCCCGGACCGTGCCGATCAGGTGACCGGCGTCGGCGAAACCGCACTCGCCGGGCAGACTGAGCCCGTCGAACCGGTAGACCGCGTACGAGGCGGCCGTACCGAACGGCCCGATCCCGTCGACGGGCTGCCGCCAGCGCAGTTCGACCCCGTCTGGCTGCCGCGTCGCCCCGGTCGGCACCGGGAACATCAGCGGCTTGGCCCGCAGGTGCGGCATGGTCGGCACCAGCGCCGGCCGGGAGTAGTGGTCGGCGGCGTAGCGGGTGGTGGCGCCGAGCCGGTCGGCCCGGACCTGAACCGCGCTGAAGTGCACGTTTCCGGCCACCTCCGGGTGCTCCCGGTTCAGGGTCAGGTGCCGGGACATCTCCGCCGGGTCCTGCCACGCCGCCGGTTGGGCCGGGTCGCCGATCTTGTAGTCGGCCTGTCCGATGTAGAGCTGTACGTCGGTGCCGGCCACCACGTCGGCCCACCACGGGACGAGCTTGGCGTAGTCGGCCACGGCCAGCCCGATGTTCCAGTAGACCTGCGGCACGATGTAGTCGATCCACTCCTCCTTCACCCACCTGCGGGTGTCGGCGAAGTTGGCGTCGTACGACTGGGTGCCGTTGGTCTCCGAGCCGAGCGGGTCGGCGGCCCGGTTGCGCCAGATGCCGAACGGGCTCACCCCGAACTTCACCCACGGCTTGGCGGCCTTGATCCGCTGACCCATCTCCCGGACGAGCAGGTCGATGTTGTGCCGCCGCCAGTCGGCCCTGCTGGCGAAGCCGGCCCCGTACGTCTCGAAGGTGGCCTGGTCGGCGAAGTCCTGCCCGGCCGCCGGGTACGGGTAGAAGTAGTCGTCGAAGTGCACCCCGTCGATGTCGTACCGGGTGACCGCGTCCATCATCGCGTTCTGCACGAACCGGCGTACCTCGGGAATGCCCGGGTTGTAATAGAGCCGGGAGCCGGCGGCGTTGACCGGGTAGGCGACCGCCCAGTCCGGGTGTTCGCGGACCGGGTGCCCGGGGGCCAGCTTGTCGACGTCGGCGCCGGCCCCGTCCGGCATGGAGATCCGGTACGGGTTGAACCAGGCGTGGAACTCCAGGTTCCGTTTGTGCGCCTCGTCCACCAGGTAGCCGAGCGGATCCCAGCCGGGATCCTGGCCGCGTACCCCGGTCAGGTACTCCGACCACGGCTCGTACGGCGACGGCCAGAAGGCGTCGGCGGTCGGGCGGACCTGCACCACCACCGCGTTGTGGTGGAGTCGCTGGGCCAGGTCGAGCCAGCCGGCGTACTCCGCCTTCTGTGCCGCGATCCGGTCCGGCGCGCTGTACGACGCCTTCGTCGGCCAGTCGATGTTGACCACGCTGGCGATCCACATAGCCCGGAACTGGCGCTTGGGGGTGGCCGGGTTCGTCGGGCAGCCGCCGGCACCGACGGTCGTCGTGGTGCCGGGGGCGGATGCGGTGTGACCGGCGGATGCGGTGTGACCGGCGGTGGCGGGGGTGGGGGTCCGGCCGGCGGCCGGGGACGCGTTCGCGGGGGAGCCGGTGGCGAGGGTACCGAGCAGCGCTATCGCCAGCCCGGCACGGAGCCGATGTGGCTTCATGCGGTGGTCCCTTCGGTGGGATCCGTCTCGGGGGTGTGGGGGCACGGCGACCCGGATGTCGGCGGTTACTGCCAACACCACAGAGCCGCTGGGAGGAAATTTTCACACCCTTGGCGCGCCGTCAAGCGGTCGACGCCTGTCGACGTCCCCGACCGACGGGAGGCCGGACGTCCTAACCGACGTGGGCCGCCAGCGCGGTGACCTTCACCAGTGCCTCGATCCGCCCCCGTGGCGTACCGCTCTCGTCGAGATCCTCGCCGACGAGCCAGATCCACTCGTCCTGGTAGTAGTGCGAGAGGTCGTGTCGGACCTCCCCGACCCGCAGCCGCAACGGGCGGGCGCCGTACCGCCAGTCCTCTTCACGCAACTCGAGTACGGTTCCCGGGGCCAGGTCGGGAACGGCGGGCAGCGTCGTCACGGCACCTCCAGGCGAGCGGGGGAGACGGGCGGGTGTCGGGAGGGTCGATCGCGGGGTGGCCGCATCTGCGGTGACAGCCTGCATATCCGGCGGCACCCAGCGCAATCCATCTAAGCAAAATTTGCCGCCGATGCACCGCAACCGGCGAAAGCCGCACCACGAAGCGTCGCCCCGGTCCGGTCCGACCGCCCGATCGGTGGGATGATCCGGGCTATGTTGTGGGCGTGCGGGCGGGGGGCGCGATGAGGCGGGGTAGCGAGTGATCCATTTTCCCGCCATCTCCCAGGGACCACTGCGGGCGTTGAGCCGGCGGCTGTTCGCGGCGATCGGCCTCGTGCTGCTCATCGTCGCCGTGGTCTACCTCGACCGGGACGGCTACCGCGACGTCAACGAGGACGAGCTCAACCTCCTCGACTGCTTCTACTACACCGTGGTGTCGCTCTCCACCACCGGCTACGGCGACATCACCCCGGTGACCCAGAACGCCCGGCTGATCAACGTACTCGTGGTCACCCCGGCCCGGGTGCTCTTCCTGATCATCCTGGTCGGCACCACGCTGGAAGTCCTGACCGAGCAGTACCGCACCAACCTCCGCTTGACGCGGTGGAGGAGGACCGTGAAGGACCACGTCATTATCTGCGGCTACGGCACCAAGGGCCGCAGCGCCATCTCCGCCCTGCTCGAGACGGGTTTCGACAAGCAGCGGATCATCGTCGTCGAGCGCAACCCGGCGGCGGTCCGGCAGGCCACCTCGGCCGGGTTGGTCGTGGTCGAGGGGAACGCCACCCGGTCCGCGGTGCTCAACGAGGCACACGTCAGGGGCGCCAAGTCGGTCATCATCGCGACCGACAGCGACGAGGTCTCCGTCCTGGTGACCCTCACCGTACGGCAGCTCACCGCCGGTCAGGTCCGGATCATCGCGGCCGCCCGGGAGGCGGAGAACGCGCCACTGCTGCGGCAGAGCGGCGCCCACCACGTCATCGTCTCCTCGGCGACCGCCGGACGACTGCTCGGCGTCTCCACCTCGGCCCCACCACTGATCGACGTGGTGGAGGACCTGCTGACCCCCGGCCAGGGCATGGCGCTGGCCATGCGCTCGGCCACCCGGGACGAGGTCGGTGCCTCACCACGGCAACTCGACGCGCTGGTCATCGCGCTGGTCCGGCGCGGCAAGGTGGTGTCGCTCGCCGACCAGGCGGCGACCGCGATCGAGACGGGCGACATGCTGGTGTACGTCCGCGACGACCGGGTCCGCAACGGCAACGGCGACCAGAACCGCTGAGCCGGCGCGGTACGTACCGGACGGGTCCACCGGCGCGGCGGCCGGACGGTGTCCGGAGAGCGGGAGGCGGCGCCCGGCCGGAGCCGGACACCGCCTCGACACACTCAGTTCCGCCAGCCGGGCCCGTAGTTGACGTTCGCGTCCGGCAGCGGTGCGTCCATCGGGGGCTCACCGCCGTTCCCGTCCCCGTAGTCGGGGTTGGTGGGGAGGGTTGGGAAGGGCCCCTCCAGCCCGTCCGGGATGTACGGGTCCTGCGGGTCGGTCGGGGCGATCGGGTCGAGGTCACCCCAGCCGTTGTCCCCGGAGTCGCCGTCGTCCGGATCGCCGCCGGGCGGCGGTAGGTCCGGGTAGTTCCCGCCGGGCGGGGTACCGCCGCCGGGCGGGGTTCCGGGGCTTCCACCGCCGCCACCACTGCCGGTGCCGCCGCCGCCACTGCCACCGGTCGACGGCGGCGGCAGGCCCGGCAGGCAGGGTTGGGTCACGCCGCCGTTGGGGCGGGCCCCGGCCGGCGGCGGCCGTACGCCGAGTTCGGTCGCGATCATCTTGGCGTAGTGCGCGGAGAGCGCCTGGGTGCCCCGGCGGTTCGGATGCGCCGTCTGCTGGAACCGGTTGAACAGCGATCCGTTCCCCGTCTGCCAGACCAGCCCGTTGACCCAGGGGTCGTCGGTGCCGAGCGTGTGTCCGGCGAACGCGTTGCGGATGTCGAGCAGGTCGACCTGGACGCCCTTGCTGGTCAGGATCTGCTGGGCCCGGCGGATCGCGTCCGAGATCTGCGGGGCGAGCTTGACCAGCACCTCGTACTCGTAGCCCGCGAGCAACATGCCCATGACCCCGTCGGCGACGTCCCTGCGGGTCAGCCCCTGCGGGTAGGTGACCATCATGACCCGGGTGTTCGGACCCTGGGCGTGGATGGCCCGGACCATCTTGATGTAGCGGGAGACCAGGCTGGCCGGCTGGGCCGAGTTGGCGTCGGCCCACTCGACGTCGTCGGCCCGCGGGTTCAGCAACGCCGTCCGTTGGGTCGCCAGGCTCTGCAGGCCGGCCTGGTTGTTGTTACGCAGGGCGTAGTCGACCAGCGGACCGAAGCCGGCGTCGTTGCCGCCCATCCCGACGACCACCAGGTTCGTCTGGTTGTTGATGCCGGCGTTCTGCGGTGGGTTGTTGCGGCCCTCGTCCGACTGCGCGGTCCAGAAGTGCTTGGTCTCCGCACCGGAGGAGGCGTTGAAGACGACGTCGAAGACCACGTCCGGGTTCGCCTTGCGCAGTTCGTCGATCGCGAGCAGGGCGGCGGCGTGCCGGGAGCGGTGCCGCCAGTCCGCGTCGTAGTCCTCCTGGGTGTAGCCGGGCGCCGGCAACGGTGCGGCGTTGACGGGCCCGCGGACGTACGGCGGCGGAATTATGCCCCGCTTGTTCAGGTAGTCACCAGCGCCCTCGCCGGACATGTACGAGTCGCCGACGATGACGATCCGGACCACCCGTTGCTGTGGCTGCGGTGTCACCCCGGCGGTGCCCTGCCAGGGCGCGACCGGCCCGTTGTCACTCCGACAGGCCATCGGCTCGGCGAGTTCGGCCAGCTTTTCCAGCGTGCCGGGGGCCGGTATCAGAGCTGGTCGGGTGGGCGGTGGCGGCGGTGGTTCCTCGCCGATCGGCACGTCCGGTGTCGGCGGTATGGCGAGCCCGGGCGCGGCGACGACAAGCGTGCCGACCAGGCCGGCCGCGACCGCCAAAACGGCGGCGCGGGCTCGGCGGGACCGGGCGGTTGGCGCAGGTAGTCGGGCGGTGTCCGCTGACGGACGGGGTACGCCCCATCTTCTTGGCATGACGGTTCTGTCCTCCCCTTGGAAAAACCATTGACTGGACGGCCATCCAGTACACGAGCCACCAGCGTAGGAAGCAAGATCAGGTGGTGTCAATGGGTGTCGCCGGTGCCGTCGCGGCCGGCCGCGCGGCTCAGTCCAGCGGTGCGCGCAGCCGGCCGTCGCGTTCGAAGACGTCCGCCGGCAGCGGCAGCGGGGCAGGCGTACCGAGGTCGTACAGGGCGTAGAGCCGGGAGCGGACCGCCGCCAGCGGATAGCTCTGCTCGTACACCGCGAGTTTGAACAGCACCCCTTCGAGGAGACTGCGCAGCAGCGCCTCCTCCACCGCCGGATCGACTGCCCCCCGGGCCGCGAAGATCTCCCGGAGCCGGTCCTCGAACGCCCGCACCGCCTCCGCCCGGTCCCGCTCCACCTGGGCGTACACCGGCCGGGTACCGGGCTGCAGCATCAGACAGAGCACCAGTCGCTGGGTGCCGAGCTGGTGGCTCGCCCCGAGCAGCGCACGGTCGATGACGGTCGCCAACAGGTCGTCCGGCGGGACGTCCACGGACTGGTCGTCCAGCATGGTCAGCATGCCGTCCAGCCACCGGCCGAGGATCGCCCGCAACAGCTCCCGCTTGGTGGCGAAGTAGTAGGAGATCAGGCCGCGGGACACCGCCGCCCGCTCGGTGATCTGCGAGATCGTCGCGTTCTCGTAGCCCTGTTCGGCGAAGACCTCCAACGCGGCGGCCAGGATCCGTTCCTGCGACGTCCGGCGCAGCTCGCGGTTGGTCCGCTCGGAACGCGGCGACACCTAGCGCTCCCGGGCGCCGGTCAGACCGGTCCGCCGGCCGGGTCCGTCGCTCCAGACACGGTCCGCTCCCCGCACGTCCACGGCGCGCCGGTCGCCGGCGTGCCCGGACCCGGCGACGGCCGGCGCGCCACCAGAGGTGACGGGCCGGCCGACGGCGTGCGAACAGATGGGCACCGGACTACAGGATCGTCCAGGTGTCACCACTGCTGAGCAGCCCGGCGAGCTGTTCCTCCGGCGTGCCGGTGGCCTCCGCCCGGGCCGACTCCAACTGCCCCTGCACCACGCTGTCGTAGGTGGGGCGGTCGACGTTCCGGAAGATCCCGATCGGGGTGTTGCGCAGCGCGAAGCCCGGTAGCCGGGACAGCGCGAACGCGTACGCCGGCTCGGCCACCGTCGCGTCGTGCACCACGATCTCCCCGGCCGGTACGTCCGCGGTACGGCGTACCTCCAGGCCGAAGCCGCCTGGCGGGTGCACCACGCAGAACTGCCCCTCCGCGCCGAACGTGATCGGCTGGCCGTGCTCCAGCCGGATCAGGTAGTCGTCCCGGGTCGCCGGCTCCTTCAGCTCGTCGAAGGCACCGTCGTTGAAGATGTTGCAGTTCTGGTAGATCTCCACGAACGCCGAACCCTGGTGCTCGGCGGCGGCCCGCAGCACCGACTGCAGGTGCTTGCGGTCCGAGTCGATGGTGCGGGCCACGAAGCTCGCCTCCGCGCCCAGCGCCAGCGACAGCGGGTTGAACGGCGAGTCCGCCGAACCGACCGGCGTCGACTTGGTGATCTTGCCGACCTCGGAGGTGGGCGAGTACTGCCCCTTGGTCAGCCCGTAGATCCGGTTGTTGAAGAGCAGGATCTTCAGGTTGACGTTGCGGCGCAGGGCGTGGATCAGGTGGTTGCCGCCGATCGACAGCGCGTCACCGTCACCGGTCACCACCCAGACCGACAGGTCCGGCCGGGAGACCGACAGCCCGGTCGCGATCGCCGGCGCCCGCCCGTGGATCGAGTGCAGCCCGTACGTGTTCATGTAGTACGGGAACCGCGACGAGCAGCCGATGCCGGAGACGAAGACGATCCGCTCCCGGGGGATCTGCAGCTCGGGCATGAACGACTGCACCGCGGCCAGGATCGCGTAGTCGCCACAGCCGGGGCACCAGCGCACCTCCTGGTCGGACTTGAAGTCCTTCGCGGTGAGCTTGACGGCGACGGGCTCAGGCATTCTTCACGACCTCTTCCAGCATGGTCTCCAGCTCGGTGGCGGTGAACGGCAGCCCCCGGACCTGGTTGTAGCTGATCGCGTCGACCAGGTAACGGGCCCGGACCACGTGGGCGAGCTGGCCGAGGTTCATCTCGGGGATCACCACCCGCTCGTAGCGGGCCAGCACCTCGCCGAGGTTGGCCGGCAGCGGCGCCAGGTGCCGCAGGTGCGCCTGGGCCACCGGCAGCCCGCGCTGCCGCAACCCACGGCAGGCCGCGCCGATCGGCCCGTACGTCGAACCCCAGCCGAGGACCAGCACCCGGGCGTCGCCGTCCGGGTCCTCCACCTCGACGTCCGGCACCTGGACCGCCTCGATCCGGGCCGCCCGGGTCCGGACCATGAAGTCGTGGTTCGCCGGGTCGTACGAGATGTCGCCGGTCTTGTCGGCCTTCTCCAGACCGCCGATCCGGTGCTCCAGCCCCGGGGTGCCCGGGATCGCCCACGGCCGGGCCAACGTCTCCGGGTCCCGCAGGTACGGCAGGAACGTCGTGCCGTCCTCGCCGTTCGGCGCGCTGGCGAACTCCACCCGCAGGTCGGGCAGGGAGTCGACGTCCGGCAGCAGCCACGGCTCGGAGCCGTTGGCCACGTAGTTGTCCGACAGCAGGATCACCGGCGTGCGATGGGTCAGCGCGATCCGGGCCGCCTCCAGGGCGGCGTAGAAGCAGTCGGACGGCGACCGGGGCGCGATCACCGCGACCGGCGCCTCGCCGTGCCGGCCGAACAGGGCCATGTTCAGGTCGGCCTGCTCGGTCTTGGTCGGCATGCCGGTGGACGGTCCGGCCCGCTGCACGTCGACGATGACCAGCGGCAGCTCCAGCGCCACCGCCAGCGAGATCGTCTCGCCCTTCAGCGCCACACCGGGACCCGAGGTGGTGGTCACCCCGAGCGCCCCGCCGTACGACGCGCCGAGTGCCGCGCCGATCGCCGCGATCTCGTCCTCGGCCTGCACCGTGGTGACGCCGAACCGCTTGTGCTTGCTCAGCTCGTGCAGGATGTCCGAGGCCGGGGTGATCGGGTACGCGCCGAGGAAGACCGGCAGCCCGGACCGGACCCCGGCGGCGACGAGACCGAGTGACAGTGCCGCGTTGCCGGTGATGTTGCGGTACGTTCCCGGCGGCATCTTGGCCGGCTTGACCTCGTACCGGACCGCGAAGTCCTCGGTCGTCTCGCCGAAGTTCCAGCCGGCCTTGAAGGCGGCGGTGTTCGCCGCGACCAGCTCCGGCCGGGTCGCGAACTTGCGCTCCAGGAAGCGGATCGTCGACTCGTACGGCCGGGAGTACATCCAGGAGAGCAGACCGAGCGCGAACATGTTCTTGGCCCGCTCGGCGTCCTTCTTCGAGACGTCGTACTCGGCGAGGGCCCGTACGGTCATCGAGGTCAACCCGACCGGGTGCAGCGCGTAGCCGTCCAGCGAACCGTCGTCCAGCGGGCTGACCTGGTAGCCGACCTTGGCCAGGTTGCGCCGGGTGAACTCGTCGGTGTTGACGATGATGTCGGCGCCGCGCGGCAGGTCGGCCAGGTTGGCCTTGAGCGCGGCCGGGTTCATCGCGACCAGCACGTTCGGCGCGTCGCCCGGGGTGAGGATGTCGTAGTCCGCGAAATGCACCTGGAAGCTCGACACCCCGGGCAGGGTGCCGGCAGGGGCGCGGATCTCGGCGGGGAAGTTGGGCAGCGTGGAGATGTCGTTGCCCAACTGGGCGGTCTCCGACGTGAATCGGTCCCCGGTGAGCTGCATACCGTCGCCGGAGTCACCGGCGAACCGGATGACGACCCGGTCCAGTTGCCGGACCTGCTTGCTCACTGTCGCACCTCGCTTCGCTCGGCCCGGTCGGGCGGGCTGAGCTCCGGGGTGACCTCGCCTTGCTCGGTCACATGTCCTCCTTGAGCGCCGGTCGCGGGTTGACGGTGGTGGGGGCCGGGCCCGCTCCAGTCCTACCACCTGAGCCTACGTCGATCGTTACCTCATCCTGACCCAAGGTCCGGCGGTTGGGATGAGGTCGTGGGGGCATTGGCACGCATTCGTCCCTCCCGGAATGTCGCGTGGTAATCCAGATCACCGAACTCGTGACGCGCGAATCTGTCAGGCGGAAACCGGACAGAAGGCGGCGGCGAGGCGGTGCCGGGTCCAGACCGGCCGGTAGGCTACCGACATGGCCGGATACCTGGGGTCGTACGCGACGCTCGGGCTGCTGCTGCTCGCCAGCGTGCTGGTCTTCGTCGGGGCGTTCTCCGCCAACCGGCTGCTCCGCCCGGCCCGACCCGCCGACCCGCCCGGGAAACGGGCCAGTTACGAGTGCGGCCTCGACCCGGTCGGCAGCGACTGGGCGCAGATGCAGATCCGCTACTACGTCTACGCCTACCTCTACGTGCTCTTCGCGGTCGAGGCGGTGTTCCTCTTCCCGTGGGCGGTGGTGTTCGACCGGCCCGGGTTCGGTGTCACGACCGTGGTCGAGATGGCGGTCTTCGTCGGCGTACTCGCCCTCGGCATCCTCTACGCCTGGCGCAGGAACATCCTCCGCTGGACCCACTGAGCCGGTCCGTCTTGGGCGCGGGTCCGTCGTGGTCGGGGGTCCGTCGTGGTCGGGCCGAGGGCTGGGGCCGGGTGTCCCGCTCTGGGCGGTCAGGCTTGATCCCGTCGCGGGTCACCCGGCCCCAGCCGTGCCGCACGCCGCGTCGGGACGGTCAGGCGAGACCGCGGCGGGTCACCCGGCCCCAGCCGTGCCGCACGCCGCGTCGGGACGGTCAGGCGAGACCGCGGCGGGTCACCGTCGGCGGCCGGTCGCCCCGGATCGAGGCGACCATGTCCAGCACCCGCCGGGTCGGCCGGACCTGGTGGGCCCGGAAGACCCGCGCCCCGAGCCAGGCGGAGACGGCGGTGGCGGCCAGGGTCCCCTCCAGCCGTTCCCCGACCGGCAGGTCGAGCGTCTCCCCGATGAAATCCTTGTTGGAGAGCGCCACCAGCACCGGCCAGCCGGTTCCGGCCAGTTCGCCCAGCCGCCGGGTGACCTCCAGCGAGTGCCGGGTGTTCTTGCCGAAGTCGTGCGCGGGGTCGATCAGGATGCCGTCGGGGCGTACCCCGAGCCGGACCGCGCGGTCGGCGAGCCCGGTCACCGTCCCGACCACGTCGTCGACCACGTCGTCGAAGGCCGCCCGGTGTGGGCGGGTCCGGGGGGCCAACCCGCCGGCGTGCGAGCAGACCAGCCCGACGCCGGTGGCGGCGGCGACCTCGGCGAGTGCCGGGTCCGCGCCCGACCAGGTGTCGTTGAGCAGGTCCGCGCCGGCGGCCACCGCCTCGACCGCGACCGGGGCCCGCCAGGTGTCGATCGAGATGACCACGTCGGGGAAGGCGGCCCGGACGGCGGCGATGATCTCCACCGTACGGCGGATCTCCTCGGCCACGTCGACCTCGTCGCCGGGACCGGCCTTGACCCCGCCGATGTCGATGATCTCCGCGCCCTCGGTGACCGCCCGCTCGACGGCGCGCAGCGCGTTGTCCGCCGCGTACGTCGCGCCGCGATCGAAGAACGAGTCGGGGGTACGGTTCACGATCGCCATCACGACGAGGTCCCCGGGTCCGAAACCGCGTCGGCCGAGCCTGAGCGTGTCCGCCATCCACCACTCCCACAGGTCGCTCCGCTGCCCTGGTGACGGTAGTCCGCGGTGCTGGTCGTACGGCGGTTGGGCGGCGCGGCCGGGTGGGCGCCGACCCGAACGGTGACGGCTGTCGAAGAATCGGCGGGGTGGCGGGGTCGCCCACGCCGCGCAGTCATGCCACGATCGGCGGATGGGTCAGGTACTGCTCCTCTTGGTCGTGGCGTTGACCGTCGCGGCGGTGGTCTTCGGTGTGACGGTGCTGGTGACCGGTTCCGACCCGGGACTCGCCGACGCGGAACCGGACGGCCGGGCGGTGCCGCTGCCCGGGAACCGGCCACTGCAGGAGTCCGACGTCGGCGGGGTGCGCTTCGACACGGCGCTGCGCGGATACCGGATGGGCCAGGTTGACCAGGCGCTGCGCCGGGCGGCGTACGACATCGGCTACAAGGACGAGTTGATCGGCGTTCTGCAGGCCGAGGTCGACGCACTGCGGGCGGGGCGGATCAGCGAGGCCGACACGCTGCGGCGGGCCCGGGAGGCGGCACTCGTGCCGGCCGGTGGGGGCGTCGCCACCGACGTCCTGACGGATTCCGGCCCGGTCGTGTTGCCGGCCGGTCCGGGCGGCGGACCCGGTGTGCCCCCGGCGGCCGCTCCGGTGTCGACCGCGCCAGGTTCGACCGCTCCCGCGTCGAACGGTCCGGTCGACGCGGCCGCGCTGTACGGCAGGCCCGAGTCGACCGGCCGGGGCGAACAGCCGGGCGGGCCGACAGCCGGGGAGGCCGGCGATGCCGGCGACAACCGCCCCGGGGACAGCCGGGCGGACGACGAACTGGCCGGGCCGACCCGCCCCGTGGGGGCGCCCGAGGCCGGAACCGCGGCCGATGACCCGTCGCAGCCGACCCGGCCGGTGCGGGCCGGTGGCTCGGTGATCGAAGCCGAGGACGGTGACCTGGCCGGGCCGACCCGACGGATCGTCCCGGGAGCGCCGGAGAGGCCCGGATCGACCGGGACGTCTGGCACGGCGACGACGACGGCGGCGGAGCCGACTGGAGCGGCGGAGACGTCGGCATCCACGGCGACGGCGCCGGACGGAACGGCTGAACCGGTGGAGGAAAAGCCGCCGGCGGGAGCAGCCGACGCGGCGGAGACGACGGCAACGACGGCAGCGGCGAAGACGACGGCAGCGGCGGAGGACGGCCGACCGACGGAGGCGGGCGGAGCGGTGGGTCGTCCGGAGCGGACGTGAGCGCCGGAGACCGTACCGGGCCGGAGACCGGAGATCCTGACGCCGGAGGCGGTGACGACTGCGGCGCGGCGGCCCAGCCCGGCGCCGGCGAGGTCACCGCCACCGTCATCGTCGCCGCCCCGGCCGCCCGGGTCTTCGCCGCGTTGACCGCGTGGGAACGGCAGGGTGAGTGGATTCCGTTCACCCGGGTCCGCCTGGTCGAGGGTGACGGTGGCGAGGGCAGCCTGGTCGAGGCGGTCACCACCGTCGGTCCGGCGGTGCTGCGCGACGAGATGCGGGTTGTCCGACACGACCCGCCGTACGAGGTGCGGGTGGTGCACTGCGGTCGGCTGCTGCGGGGGCCGGGGGTGCTGCGCTGCACCCAGATGGACCGGGACCGTACCCAGGTGGTCTGGCACGAGTGGTTCCACCTGCCGGGCGGTCCCGCCGGCCGGATCGCCTGGCCGGTGCTCTGGCCGGGGTCGAAGGTCGGCCTCACCCAGGCGCTGAAGCGGTTCGCCCGCCTGGTGGAGCGTGGCCGACTGCCATGACCGGCGGCGGGTGGTGCGGACCGCCGACTGCCATGACCGGCGGCGGGTGGTGCGGACCGCCGACTGCCATGACCGGCGGCGGAGGAGGGCCGGCGACAGCGCCACCGGCAGCCGTGACCGGCGGCCGGGTGGCCGGCTGGTTACCGTTGAGCACGTGACGGATCTGGTGATCGGCGCGGACGGCCTGGGCCGCTGCCGGTGGGGCGCGAGCACCCCGGACTACGCGACCTACCACGACGAGGAGTGGGGTCGGCCGCTGCACGGCGACGACGCACTCTACGAACGGCTGACCCTGGAGGCGTTCCAGTCGGGGCTCTCCTGGCTGACCATCCTCCGCAAGCGGCCGGCGTTCCGGGCCGCCTTCGCCAACTTCGACCTGGCGACCGTCGCCGGATACGGCGAGTCGGACGTGACCCGGCTGCTCTCCGACGCCGGCATCGTCCGGAACCGGGCCAAGATCGAGGCGGCGATCCTCAACGCCCGGGCCGCCCTGGACCTGCCGGACGGGCTGGCGACCCTGCTCTGGTCCTTCGCGCCCACCACCCGGCGGTCCCGGCCCCGGTCGGCCGCCGAGGTGCCTGCCGTCACCCCCGAGTCGACCGCGCTGGCGCGGGCGCTCAAGAAGCGGGGTTTCCGGTTCGTCGGCCCGACCACCGCGTACGCGTTGATGCAGGCGACCGGGATGGTCGACGACCATCTCGACGGCTGCCACGTGAAGCCGCCGGCCGTCGCCGTGATGGGATGACAGGATGAGCGTGCGGAGCAGGGAGCTGGTGTGAGCGGGCGGAGTGTCGGGGCCTGGGCGGTGGTCATCCCCGGCGAGCGGTACGAGACCGAGCGGCTCTTCCACCACGACACCCTGGAGCTGACCGGCCGCAACGGTGGTCTCCGCCCCGGTCCCGGTGACCCCGTGCTGGTGGTTCGCGACGAGCAGCCGCCACTGGTGGTCGCGCTCGGCCGGGTGGCCGGTACCACCGGCGCCGTTGACCGTGACCCGGACGATCCGCAGGCGGGCCCGGTGGAGACGGGCGTGCTCGCGGTGACGTACACCCGGCAGGTCTTCGACGCGCCGGTGCCGGCCGACCGGCTCACTCTCGACGGCCCGGTCACCCCCGTCGACCCGGCGCTCTACCGCGAACTGGCCGGGCGGGTCGGGCCAACCCCGGTACGACGGGACTGGCTGGTCAGCCTGCACATGCCGATCGAGGCGGCCTCGTCGGCGGAGGCGGTTCGGGTCTTCTGGTCGTACCTGCAGGAGCTGGGCCCCCGGGAACTGCCCACCTTCGTGTCGCCGGCCGACGACGAACTCGCGATGCGGGCGTACGTGCTCGGGGTCGAGGCGAACCAGGACCCGGAGGAGGACGACTGAGCCGGGCCGGGTCCGGTCACGACTGACCCCGCCCGGCCGATTGTCGGATAGCCGACAGTCGGCTCCGGCTACCGCCCCTCGAAGGTCGGCCGGCGCTTCGCCACGAACGCGGCGGTGGCGGCCCGGTGATCGGCCGTCCCGCCACAGATCGTCTGCGCGGTGGCCTCCGCGGCCAGCGCTTCGGAGAGGGTGCCGGCGTCGCCGATGGAGAGCTGACGCTTGATCGCCCCGTACGCCACCGTCGGGCCGGCGGCGAGTCGGGCGGCCAGCTCCTGAGCGGTGTCGAGCACCTGCTCGTCGTCGACCAGCCGGGTCAGCAGACCGAGCCGGTGTGCCTCGTCGGCCGGTACCGGCTCGGCGAGCATCAGCAGCTCGACCGCCTTGGCGTGGCCGACGAGCCGGGGCAGCGACCAGGAGGCTCCGGTGTCGGCGGCCAGCCCGACCTTGGCGAAGGCGAGCAGGAAGCTGGTCTGCGGTCCGCCGATCCGGAAGTCGGCGAGGAAGGCCAGCGAGGCGCCGGCTCCGGCGGCCATCCCGCGTACCGCCGCGATCACCGGCTTGGGGAGGCTGGCCAGCCGGGCCGCGATCGAGTTGTAGTGGATCCGTACGGTGTCCAGCGGGTCGGCGCTGCCCGCCTCCAGCGTCGAGGCGTGTTCCCGCAGGTCCTGGCCGGCGCAGAAGGCCGTACCGGCGCCGGCGAGCACCACCGCCCGGCAGGACCGGTCGTGCTCCAGCTCTGCGAGGGTGTCACGCAGCGCCTCCTTCAGCGGGACGTCCAGCGCGTTCATCGCCTCCGGGCGGTTGAGCGTCAGGGTCACCACGGCGTCGGAGCGGTCGACGAGCAGCGAGTCGGTCACCTACGTGCACCCTTCTGTCGGACGACCCGGTTGGCGCCGTCGAGGCACTGCTCGACGTACCGGTCGGCGGCGGGGCGGAGCCGGGCGGCGTGCCGGTCGAAAAACGCCGCCGCGCTGGTCCCCGGCCACCGCTCGGGGAGCAGGGCGGGGGGCAGTTGCGGGTCCCGGAAGAGGAAGGTACGCCATGCGTGCACGAGCCGGAACCGGGCGGCGTACGCCTCCTGGTCGCCGCTGCGTACCGTCACCGCGGCGAGCAGCGGGCGCTGCCGGGCGACGAACTGCTGGTAGGCGTTCGCGATCTCGTCGAGGTTCCAGGCCCGGCGGACCACCGCCATCGCGCCGGGGGTGCCGGCCGCGTGTGCGGCGGTGAACCGCTCGTACCGGACTCCGGCCTCGGTGAGCAGGCCGTCAACGTCCTCGCCGGCCCGGGTGGCGACCCAGGTCTGCTCGTCGAGCCGGCCGTAGCCGAGGTAGGCGAGGTGGGCGGCGAGTCGTTGTCGGTCGCGGCGGTTGACCGGTGCGTCCAGGACGATCAGGTCGAACCGGCCGTCCCAGCCGATCTTGGTGGTCCGGTAGATCCGTGCGGCGGCCTCGTCCAGCCGGCGGGCGGCTCTCGGGGTCAGCAGATAACCCGGTCCGGAGGCGAGTCGGAGCGGGTGCAGCCAGCCCTGCCGGACCATCCGGGAGACCGCGGTACGGACCGCGGGCGCGGCGATACCGAGCGGGGAGAGTAGTTTGACCAGGGCGGAGACGGGCGCGCGACCGCCCCGGGACCGGAGGTAGTCCCCATACAGGTCGAAGAGTGCCGACCGTGCCTGCATGACCGCACATTGTGACACCCCTTCTCAAGATAAGCTAGATGCTGTTACATCAGTGCTGGTTCGGTTTGGGTCCGGCGGTGTTCATCAGGGAAAATCGTTGGTCGGCACCGCGGGCCTTGAGCGCGGTGATGCTGGCGAGAAGGATGTGGGGCAACCCACCGACCCTGGTGAAGGTCTGAGGGGAGACGAGATGGCGGCGATGAAGCCGCGGACGGGCGACGGTCCGCTGGAAGTCACCAAGGAGGGCCGGGGCATCGTCATGCGGGTTCCGCTGGAGGGTGGTGGCCGGCTCGTCGTCGAGATGACTCCCGACGAGGCCAACGCGCTCGGTGACGCGCTGAAGGCCGCCGCCGGCTGAGCGAACGACAACCCCTCCGGGCGGCGCGTGACACCCGGGGAAGTTCATCAAATCCTGGGCCACCGGCGCTGCCGGTGGCCCAGGGTCGTGATGTCGGGCGGACGGCTCGCCGTCGGGCCCGGCCGCGCATCCATCCACCAATGTCTTGGGGGTACGTCGGCGTGTTGTCGATCCGTCTGGTAACCGAACCGACCGGGGGCGACGCCCTGGCGCTGCCCGTCCGGCCCGTGGCGGGCCCGAACCCGGCCGGTGCCGCTGAGGAGCCGGCGGGCGGGGCGACCGGGGACGGTACCGCCGGCTCGACATCCGGCGAAGGCCCGGCCGAGCCGGCGACCGCCGACCTGCTCGGATCGACCGGGTCGACACTCCCCGCCGAGCTGGCCGCCGAGGCGACCGCACTGCTCCCGTACCTCGACCAGCCCGGCCGTGCCGGCAGCGTGCACCGGTCGATCCGCCCGTCGCGTACCCCGACCCGGCTGTTCCTGGTCGGTGTCGGCGACGGTGACGAGGCCGGCTGGCGGGCCGCCGGAGCGGGCCTCGCCCGAGCCGCCACACGTGAGAGTTCGATCACGTTAGTGATTCCGGTCGATGTTGATCCGGGGGCGGTACGCGGACTCGCTGAGGGGCTGTGGCTCGCGTCGTACCGGTTCCGGCTGCCGGCGGACGAAAACGGTACAGCCGACGCCGAGGCCGGCCGGACGGGCGCCGGCACCGACGGCGCCGAGCTGGCCGAGGTGCTCCTCGCGGTGACCGACCCGCAGCGGTACCAGGCGGCGCTGGAGCGCGCCCGGGTCGTCGCGGAGACGACCCGGTTCGCCCGGGACCTGACCAACACCCCGTCCTCGGTCAAGAGCCCGGCCTGGTTCGCCGAGCAGGTGGCCAGCGCCGCCGCCGGCCGTCCCGGGCTCACCGTCGAGGTACGCGAACCCGACCGGCTCGCGGCCGAGGGCTTCGGCGGTCTGCTCGCGGTCGGTGGCGGATCCCCCCGGGGACCCCGGCTGGTCGAGCTGAGCTGGCGCCCGGCGAACCCAACCCGGCACGTCGTCCTGGTCGGCAAGGGCATCACCTTCGACACCGGCGGCATCGTGATCAAGCCGCGCGACGGCATGAAGCTGATGCGCAAGGACATGGGCGGCGCGGCCGCCGTGGTGGCGGCGACGCTCGGCGCCGCGGCACTGGACCTGCCGATCCGGGTGACCGCGCTCGCGCCGCTCGCCGAGAACATGGTCAGCGGTTCGGCGTACCGCCCCGGTGACGTGATCCGACACTACGGCGGGGTCACCAGCGAGAGCACCAACACCGACGCCGAGGGTCGCCTGGTCCTCGCCGACGCCATGACGTACGCGGTGGCGCGGCTCGCCCCGGACCTCCTGGTCGACCTGGCGACCCTCACCGGGGCGAACGCGGTCGCGCTCGGCAAGCGTACGGCCGCGCTGTACAGCGAGAACACCGAACTGGCGGAGGCGGTGCTGGCAGCCGCCGAGGCGGCCGGTGAACGGGCCTGGCGGATGCCGCTGGTGGCGGACTACACCGACCACCTGAGCAGCGAACTCGCCGACCTGCACAGCTCACCCAACCAGGGCGCCGGTTCGGTGCTGGCCGCGCTGTACCTCCGCGAGTTCACCGGGGACCTGCGCGACCGTTGGGTGCACGTGGACATGTCGGCGCCGTCCTGGGCGGACGGGCACGACGCCGAGCTCGTCAAGGGCGCCACCGGCTGGGGCGTCCGTACGCTGCTGCGCTGGCTGGCCGACCAGGCCGGCTGACCCCCGGCCGGGGCGGTTCGCCGCCCCGACCCGTGGCTCAGCGTTTCACCGCGACCAGCAGGCCCTCCCCGGTGGGCAGCAGCGCCGGCGTCCACTCCTCCGACTCGCGGACCGCCTTGACCACCTCCCGTACGGTGACCGTCTCCACGTCCCGGGCTGCCGGGTCGCCGATCCGGCCGGCGGCGAGTGCGCCGTGCAGCACGAGCAGACCGCCGGGCCGCAGCAGGCGCAGCGCGGCGTCGACACAGGCGCTGTACTCGGCCACCTCCGAGTCCACGAAGATCAGGTCGTACGCGCCGTCGGCGAGCCGGGGCAGCACGTCCAGGGCCCGCCCGGTGATGATCCGGGTACGCCCCGACGGGAAGCCCGCCTCCTGGAAGATCCGGCGGGCGATCCGCTGGTGCTCGGTCTCCACGTCGATCGTGGTCAGGATGCCGTCGGCGCGCATGCCGCGCAGCAGCCAGAGTCCGCTGACCCCGGTGCCGGTACCGATCTCCACCACCGCCCGGGCGTTGCCGGCGGCGGCCAGCAGCCGCAGCGTGCCGCCGACCCCGGGGGTGACCGCGTCGAGCCCGACCTCGGTGGCCAGGCTGCGCGCGGTGCGCAGGACAAGATCCTCGGCGACGTACGCCTCGGCGAACTGGAGTGCTTGAGTGGTCATCGTGCCGACTGACCGGGCGACCGTGGCGATGGGGCACCTCCGGGCGGAAGTGGGCTGGGGTGTCGGTGTCGCGGCGGGGCGGGGCGGGGCGGGGATCAGGGGCACGGCGACGACCGGGGGCGGGGTGGTCGTGGGTATGAGCCTAAGAGGTGGTGGTCCGTGATCGGCAGGGGCGTGCCGTCGGGGTGCCGGGGGTGTGCTGTGGGGGCGGGGTGTCCCGTCCGGCTGGCACGGGCGGAAGAACCGATGACCGGTATTCAGCCATCCGTGCGATCCTGGATGCGGAACCCGGACGCTGCGGCCGGTTGCGGTCGCCCGCGCTCCGTGGTGTCCGGGCCGGGACGGACTGGGAGGCATCGAACGTGACGGACGGCTGGAACTGGCGCCAGCCCGAGAGGACCGCGACGCCGGGGTACCCCCCACCGTCGTCGAGCCCGACAGTCGGCGCGTGGGCGGTGCCCACCGGGGAGCCGGACCCGGCGTCCTCGCCGTGGTGGTCGGACGCGTTGCACGACCCGTGGCGTAATCCGGGAACGCCGACGGCCGTGGTGGTCCAGGCGTCGGCGGCGTCGACGGGCGGCGCGCCCCCCGAACCGGTCACCGACCCGGACGCCGCGCCGCGTCGCGGGCTTGGTTCGGTCTTCCTGGTGTCCCTGGTCACCGCGTTGCTGGCCGGTGCACTCGGCGGCTCGCTCGGCTACGCGTTCGCGGTGCGCGGCGGTGCGGGCGGGGTGACCGCCCTGGGGTCCACCGGCGCCGAGCCGCCGGCCACCGCGCAACGGCCGGCCGACTCGGTGGCCGGCGTGGCCGAGCGGGTGCTGCCGAGCGTGGTCACGGTACGGGTGAGCGGCAGCGGCGGGGTCGGCCTCGGCTCCGGCTTCGTGGTGACCCAGGACGGCTACGTGGTCACCAACGACCACGTGGTCGGCGTCGGGGTCGATTCCGCGACCGTCGTCTTCAACGACGGCTCCACCGCCCCGGCGGAGGTGGTCGGCAAGGACCCCGAGTCGGACATCGCGGTGATCAAGGTGTCCCGGACCGGGCTGACCCCGGTCGAGTTCGGCGACTCCGACGCGGTCGCGGTCGGCGACCCGGTGCTCGCCTTCGGTACGCCACTGTCCCTGGCCAACACGGTCACCGCCGGCATCGTCAGTGCCCTGGACCGGACGTTCCGCAACGGCGAACCCGGAGGCCAGGTGCGCTACTACGCGGCGATCCAGACCGACGCGGCGGTGAACCGGGGTAACTCCGGCGGACCGCTGGTCGACGGGGCCGGGCGGGTGATCGGGGTCAACTCGGTGATCCAGACCCCGGCCGCCGACGAGGAGACCGCCGGCAACGTCGGGCTGGCCTTCGCCATCCCGATCAACCAGGCCAAGCGGCTGGCCCAGGAGATCATCGACACCGGCCGGGCCCGGCGTACGGTGATCGGCGCACAGGTCGGCGGCACCCGGACCGGCGGTACCGGCGGCGTACGGCTCAGCTCCGTCGACCCCGGCGGTCCGGCGGCCGAGGCCGGACTCCGGACCGGTGACGTGGTGCTCAAGATCGACGGCAAGCCGTTGGAGGAGCCGAGCGACCTGATCGCGCTGGTCCGCAAGTACGCCCCCGGTTCGGTGGTCAGTGTCGAGTACCGGCGCGGCTCGGAGCGTCAGTCGGCCTCCGTGACCCTCGCCGCGGACGCCAAGTAGCGGCAGCGCGGTGGGACCGGTCGCGGGGGGCATCGCACGTGGTGCTGCCTGCTGTTCACCGGCTCCCCCTCCCGCTGGTGGCGTCGCCGTGCGTACTCTTGCCCTGGTCCGGGTGAGGAGGCGTCGGTGCGTACTCCCGCCCCGAGCCGTGTGAGGAGGCAGCCGTGTTCGAAAACCTGAACTGGTGGGAGATCGGTGCGCTGCTGCTGGTCGCCCTGTTGATCTTCGGCGATCGGCTGCCGAACGTGATCAGCGACGGACTCCGGATGCTGCGCAACCTGCGGAACATGGCCCAGAACGCCACCGGCGACCTGAGCCGGGAACTGGGTACCGACATCCAGCTCGAGGACCTGCACCCGAAGGCCTTCATCCGCAAGCACCTGCTCAGCGAGGAAGACGAGCAGGCGATCCGCAAGCCGCTGCAGGGCGCCTACGAGAAGCTCCGCTCCGACCTCACCGACGTACACCGGGAACTCGACGACGTCGCCTCGGCCGCGGACATCCGGGCGACCGGTGGCGGCGGCACGACCTCGACCTCCGGCGGCGCCGAGGTGGCCTCGACGCCGCAGCAGCGGCGCAGCTTCGACATCGACGCCACCTGACCGGCCGGGGACGGACGAGGGCGGTCACGGGCGACCGACGACGGTCGGGGACCGGGTCGACGGTGGGTGGGCCGAGGTCACCTGGACCCCGGCCGCCCCTACGGGTTCAGCGGCCGGCGGGCCGGAGGCTGAGCGGCTTGCCGACCAGCGACTCACGCCGGACCGCGAGGCGGTCGGCGATCGCGGACAGCGCCCGGGCCGCCGGCGACTCCGGCTCGGCCAGGACGACCGGCGTACCGGCGTCACCCGCCTCCCGGACCCGGGTGTCCAGCGGCACCTGCCCGAGCAGCGGCACCTGGGCGCCGATGACCCGGGTGAGCGACTCGGCGACGGTCGTACCACCGCCGGCGCCGAAGACCTCCATCCGGCTGCCGTCCGGCAACTCCAGCCAGGACATGTTCTCCACCACGCCGACCAGGCGCTGGTGGGTCTGCAGGGCGATGGCGCCGGCCCGCTCGGCCACCTCGGCCGCCGCGGTCTGCGGGGTGGTCACCACCAGGATCTCCGCGTTCGGCAGCAACTGGGCCACGGAGATGGCCACGTCGCCGGTGCCCGGCGGCAGGTCGAGCAGGAGTACGTCCAGGTCGCCCCAGTAGACGTCGGCGAGGAACTGCTGCAGCGCCCGGTGCAGCATCGGGCCCCGCCAGACCACCGCCGCGTTCCCGTCGGTGAACATGCCGATCGAGATCACCTTCACCCCGTGCGACTGGGGCGGCATGATCATGTCTTCGACCCGGGTCGGCCGACCGTCGGCACCGAGCATCCGGGGTACGGAGTGGCCATAGATGTCGGCGTCCACGACGCCCACCGACAGACCCTTCGCGGCGAGCGCCGCGGCCAGGTTGACGGTGACGCTGGACTTGCCGACGCCGCCCTTGCCGCTGGCGATGGCGTAGACCCGGGTCCGGGTCCCCGGCTGGGCGAACGGGATCACCGGCTCCTGGGTGGCCGTACCACCCCGGAGCCGGGCCTGCAGGGCCTGCCGCTGCTCCGGGCTCATCACCCCGAAGTCGATCTCGACCCCGGTCACGCCGGGCACGGCGCCGACCGCCGAGGTGATGTCGGTACGCAGCTTGTCCCGCAACGGACAGCCGGCCACGGTCAGCAGCAACTCGACCCGTACGACACCGTCGGTGCCGACCGTGGCGGAGCGCACCATGCCGAGATCGGTGATCGGGCGACGGATCTCCGGGTCGTCGACGGTGGCCAGCGCGGCCTGCACCGCCTCCTCGACGGCGCTCGTGGGCCGGCCGTCCTGGCCGGGTACGGAGGCGGCAGCCTGGGGACCGGGTACGGCGGGAGCAGACATGCCGCCATGCTACGTCGTCGCGCCGCCCGGCCGACCGGGGCTGACGACGACGGTGACCGAAGAGATACGCCTCGTTCCGCCCGGTCCGGCGGCGGAACGTACGGCATGTCGGCGACGTTCGTGGTGGACGGCCCGGTCGTCGGCAGGCGGTCCGGCGGCCGGACGGTGGACGCCGTGGCCGGACGGTGCGACGATCGTCCCCACCCGCCGCGCGCCCAGCCCCTTGGGGCGCGCGGCATCCGTCCGTTCCCGCCGGCGCCGGTCGCGCCTGCCGGGTCTCAGCGGCGGCGTACCCGGTGCAGCCGGAACGGTCGGGCGGCCCGCCGGACGGCGGGGGTCTCCCGGGGCGGCGCGGCGAGGGAACCGTCCGGCAGGGTCCGGCCGGCCGCCGACGGCGGCCCGGCCGGGGCCAGCCGGTTGATCGCGCACCCGGACGCCGCCCAGCGCTGCGCCAACTCGGCCGGGCTGCCGGAGGCGTTGAGCCGCTTGGCGGCCAACTGGGGCGCCACCGTCGCCCACCGCTCGCCCTCCGGCGCCAGCCGGGTCACCTCGGCGGGCCAGGTGACGATCCGTCCGCCGTGATCACCGCGAACCGTCACCTCGGCGGTACCGGAGTCGGCGAGGCCCGGGGCGTTCTGTTCGCCGGGACCGGTGACGACGTACAGGGCGTCGTCGAGCGGCAGGCACCAGAGCGCCAGCTGCGGACCGCCGTCCACCGCCACCCAGGCCACGGCGGCCTTCCTGATCGCCTCCGCCACCAGCGGCGAGCCGGCGGCGGGGTCGGCACCACTGTCAGTCACATCCCGCATCCTGCCGTACCCGGGCGCGGGACGGTACCGGCCGGCAGTCCCGGCCGGCCGCGGACCGGCGGCCGCTCAGGTGGGTGCGAGCAGTGCCGGGCCGGGCGCGAGTTCGTCCAGCAGCTCCGGCAGTTCGGCCAACGACCCGATCGCGGGACCGCGCCAGCCGCGGTCGTCGTCGAAGACGAGATGGTCGTCAAGATCGGCCGCGGCCAGCCGGATCGCCGTCATCCCGGCGCCGGTGGCGCCGGTCAGTTCCCGGCTGCCGCCGTCGCCGACGTAGAGGCAGTCCGTCGGGGCGACCCTGAGGCGCCGGCAGGCGGCCAGGTAGATCGCCGGATCGGGCTTGCAGGTGCCGACCACCACCGAGTAGGCCCGTACGTCGAGCAGCGGCGCGACCGGCAGCTCCGGCAGGAAGGCGGGCAGCTCGTGGGTACAGTCGGTGACCAGGGCGGTCAGCAGCCCTCGACGACGTACCGCCTCGAGGACCGGCACCGCCTCGGGGCGGAGCCGGGTGTCCGCCCGTACCGCCGAGATCCGGGCCGCGACCGCGGCGCCGAGGTCCGCCCGGTCCGGTCGTCCGCCGGCCTCCCGGCAGACCCAGCGTAGGGTTGCCGCGGCGTCGCCGAGCGCACCGCTGGCACGCGGGTAGAAGGACGCGTCGAGGACGTCGGCCAGGACGTCCGGCGGGCAGCCGAGCAGCGCGGCGACCTCGGCGTGCTGGTCGCCACGTCGGATCGCGCAGGTGAGGGTGCCGAAGAAGTCGAAGAGCACGGCGCGGTACGCGGGTCGGCTGGACCGGTGTTCGGGCATGGGGGAGCAGGCCTCCGGACCGGGGTCGACGAGTCGAGACCGGTCGATGCTAACGGTTTGTTGATCAGATGATGGCCCCCCGTGACATGTGAGGATCTTCTCGTGCCCCCTGGCGCTCCACCATCCCGAAATCCGGTCGACCCGCTCAGCGTCGGGGCGGTCACGGTCGCGGTGGTCGCGGTGTCCTCGTCCGCGCCCCTGATCGCGTTCGCCGCCGCGCCCGCGCTGGCGATCGCCTTCTGGCGCAACCTCCTGTCCGTCGGCGTACTCGGGCCGTTCGCGCTGGTCCGCCGCCGGCACGAGCTCCGGACCCTGGCCCGGGGCGCGGGACGGCGCGAGGCCGGGTTCTCCGTACTCGCCGGCCTCGCCCTCGCCGTACACTTCGGCACCTGGATGCCGAGCACCCAGCTGACCTCGGTGGCCGCCGCCACCGCCCTGGTGGCCACCCATCCGGTCTGGCAGGGACTGATCGCCCTGGGCCAGGGCCGACGGCTGCCGCTGGGCGGCTGGGTCGGCATCGGGGTGGCGGTGCTCGGCGCGGTCTGGGCGGTCGGCGCGGACCTGAGCGTCGGCTCGGCCGAGGCGGTCCTCGGCGACGTGCTCGCCATCTGTGGGGGCGTGGCGGCGGCGGTCTACACCGCGTTCGGTGAACGGGCCCGGAGAACCACCAGCACGGTCACGTACACCACCATCTGCTACGGCACCTGCTCGCTGGCGCTGCTGGTGGTCTGCCTGGCCGGCGGCGTACGACTGACCGGCTTCGACACCCCGACCTGGCTCGCCGTGCTGGGCCTGGTGGCCGGCGCCCAGTTGCTCGGCCACTCGATGTTCAACTACGCGCTACGCCGGATCTCGGCGACCACGATCAGCGTGCTCATCCTCCTGGAGACGCCCGGAGCCGCGTTGATCGCCTGGCTCTGGTTGGACCAGGTGCCCCGGACCGAGGCGCTTCCCGGCCTGGTGCTGCTGCTGGCCGGGGTCGCCGTCGTCCTGCACGCCGAGGCTCGCGCCGCCCGACGTGCGGTGGCCCGCCGATCCGACTCCGACGCCGGCCCGCCGGCGGATCCGGTCCCGGCGGCCGTTGTCCCGGCCGACGCCGACGCCGGCCGGTCCGCCGCCGACCCGGCCGACCCTGTCCCGACCAACGCTGTCCCGGCCGTCGCGGCGGCGACGTCGGAGAAGGTGCAACGAAACGTCTGAGCGGTGCGCCCTCACCATGTGTTGGTGCAGACCTCGGCGCCGGTGGAGCCGACCTTCGACGCGGTGTACGCCGCGCACTACGTCCCGCTGGTCCGGCTCGCCTACGTGACGATCGGCAGCCGGACCGCCGCCGAAGACCTGGTGCAGGATGTCTTCATCGAATGGCTGCGCCGTCGGGACGACGTCCGGCAACCCGTGGCGTACCTGCGCCGGGCCGTCGTGTCGCGGTGCCACTCGTGGCTGCGGCGTCGGATCCTGGAGCGCCGGCACGACGACAGCAGACGCTGGGCGGCGTCGGCGCTGCCACCGCCGGACGGCACCACCACGGCCGTACGGGCGGCGCTCGCCCGGCTCAGACCCCGGCAGCGTTCCGTGGTCTTTCTGCGGTACTACCTCGACCTGCCGATCGACGAGATCGCCGCGGCGCTGGACTGCCGACCGGGCACCGTGAAGTCGCTGCTGCACCGATCCCTCGCCGTCCTCCAGGAGCAGCTCAATGACGACTGACCTCGAACGTCGGATCGGCGAGGGACTGCGCGGTGTGGCCGACGGGCTCACCGTCGTACCGCCGACCGTCGACGAACTGCGGGCCCGCGCGAACCGGGGAGCCCCGGCCAGCCGGCGCCTCCGGGGCGGCTGGTGGCCGGGCCGGTCGCTGTCCGGTCGGTGGGCCGGGCCGGTGCTTGCCGCTCTCGCCGTGAGCACCGTCCTCGGGCTGGCCACCGTGGCCCCCGGCACCGGTCTGCGCCTGCCCGGTCCGGGCGGGGCGAACCCTGGTGTGGCCACCGGGGACGCGCCGGCCCTGCCGTCCCGGTTCGCCGGGATGTCGCTGCTCACCGCGCCGGTGTCGACGTCCCCACCCGGACCGGCGGTGGCCCTCTACCGGCAGGGCTCGCTCGGCACCCGGCTCGGCACCAGCCAGACGTTGGTGCTCGGGGTCGACGGCCGGACGTACCGCCGGCTCGACCTGGCGGAGGAGCGCGGCGTCACCGGTCCCGACGGCGAGTGGCACGCCGCGGAGTCCCTGCTCGGTCCCGACGGTGGTCAGGTCGCGGTCGCTGACCCGGCGCGGCTCACCGACCACCTCGACCTGGTCGACCTTCGGACCGGCCAGGTCCGGGAGTTCCCGCTCGTCCCGCCCGCCGCCGCGTTCCCGCTCAGCTGGACCCCGGACGGCACCCGCCTGGTGGTCGAGCTTCGCGACCGTCCGTGGGCGGAGGAGTCGGCGACCGACGGTCGACTGGTGGTCCTCGACGTCGGCACCGGACAGATGACTCCGCTGCCCAGGGTCGCCAAGGCGGACATGTTCGACACGGTCGTGGTCTCGCCCGACGGTGCCCTGCTCGCGGTACCGGTCCAGGCCGGTCGGATCGACATCCTCGACCTGGCAGGTGTCCGGCTGCGGACCCTGACCGTGCCGGAGGGCTACCACCTCGACAGCAACGCCGCCTGGTCGCCGGACGGTCGCTGGCTGATGGTGCGGAGGCTCGACGTGGCCCAGGACGCACTGGCCCTGGTGGACGCGACCGGCGCGACGACCGGGATACCCGTGCCGCTACCGGGGTTTCAGACCGGCGGAGCGCACCGGACCACACTGCTCGGCTGGACGGGGCCGGACGCGGTACTGCTCGGGGTGGAGGGGCGGAAGGACTACGAGATCGTCCGGCGGTCGTTGGACGGCACGACCCGGGTGCTCAGCCGTGCCGGGCAGGGGATCGGGCAGGTGGCGCGGGTCGACGACCTGCGGCTCGCCGGCGGGCTGGTGACGGACCTGCGGACCGGTGATCCCGGCGACCCTGACCGGGGGCCGTGGCCGCGGTGGTGGCGGGTCCTGGTCGCCGCCGGCGCCGGGCTCGTCGCCTGGTCGCTGTTCCGCTGGGTACGTCGGCGGCGGACCACCGTGCCCGGGACGGTCCGACCCGACACCGGGGGGTGATCCGGACAGGCTGGCCAGGGCCACCGACGGTGCCCTGACCAGCCTCCGGGGTGGACCGTTCCGGATCAGCTCGCGTTGGCGCCCCAGATCGCGAATCCGAGGACACCGAAGTAGAGGATGAGGAACAGGATGCCCAGGATCCCCAGTCCGACGCCGATCCAGCCGATGACCAGACCGGCGGTGGCCAGGCCCTCGCCGTCCTCGCCCTTCGTCCGGATCTCCTCACGGGCCCGCTTGGCCAGGTAGACGCCGACACCGCCGAGCAGCGAACAGCTGAACAGGGCCACGATGCTGGTGACCAGGGCGGCGATCGCCATACCGTTGGTCGACCTGGCGACCGGGTACGGCGGCGGGTAGCCGTGGGCCGGGTTCACCGCACCGTACGGTGCGGAGGTCGGGTCTCCGTACGCCCCGGGGGTGGCGCCGCTGGTCGGGTCGACGGGGTTGGGCGAAGTCACGCGTGCTCCTGTTGACGAGGGGGTCAGTAGGTGTAGGTGGAATCCTGGTTGGCCAGTACCACGCCGAGGACGATGAGGCCGATGGTGGCGAGGATCGCGATACCGCCGGCGATCCAACCGACGATGATGCCGGCCAGCGCGAGACCGTCGCCGGCCTCGCCCCGTTCCCGGATCTGCTTGCGGGAGACGTGGCCGAGAATGGCGCCGACGATGCCGAGATAGCCGCCCAGGCCGTAGGCGCAGAGCCCGAGCATGCCGACGATGCCGACCACCAGCGCGGCGATCGCCAACCCGTTGGTGGCGGGCGCCGCGACGGGGTAGCCGGCGATCGGATAGCCCGGGGCGGGATAACCGGGAACGGGGTAGCCGGCAGCCGGGTGGTGGGCGGCGCCGGGCGGCGCCATGATGGCGGTCGCCGGGTCACCGCTCACCGGGTCGCCGCTCACCGGAGAGCCCGCTGGCGGGGCCGACTCGGCCGGGTACTCCGGCTGGTAGGTGGGGGTCGGTGTCGGGTCCGGATAGCCGGCCGGGGATGGCGCCTGCCAGGAGGCATCACTGGAGTAGTTGCTCGGCTGAGGGTCGCTCATCTGGGGTGCTCACTCCGTCCACGTGAGGTGCGTCGCCAGGGTAGTCGTCGCACGCCAACCCGGTGGTCCCGGTCTGCGGTGCGGCATTGCCCGAATCGTCCGGACGGGGCAGGATCGCGGGCATGGTATTCGAAGCGCGCGCTGGTGACCGGGCGGGCAACCGCCCACGCCGAGGCGCCACGCGTCCCGCGTTGGCCCGTCGCACCCGTACCGGTTCGCAGAGCACCGTCTCGGAGGACATCGACTCCGGGCCAGGACTGCCGGCGAGTGAGGACGAGCCGGTGACGATGCGTCTGGACGGCCGGGTCGCGCTGGTGACCGGGGCCGGCAGCCCGGACGGGATCGGGTACGCGACCGCCCGGCGACTCCGCGGTCTGGGCGCCCGGGTGGCAATCGTCTCGACGACCCGGCGTATCCACGATCGCGCCGCCGAACTGGGCGCCATCGGGTTTGTCGCCGACCTGACCGACGAGGCCGAGGTGGGCGCGTTGGCGGATGCCGTCGTGGAGCAGCTCGGCGAGGTGGAGGTGCTGGTCAACAACGCCGGACTGGCCAGCCGGGCCAGTCCGGAGGTGCTCCGGCCGGTGGTCCAGCTCAGCTACGACGAGTGGCACCGGGAGATCGAGCGGAACCTGACCACCGCGTTCCTGTGCAGCCGGGCGTTCATCAGCGGGATGGCCGAGCGGGGCTGGGGCCGGATCGTCAACCTGGCCGCCACCGCCGGTCCGGTCAACGCCCTACCGACCGAGGCGGCGTACGCGGCGGCGAAGGCCGGGGTCGTCGGGCTGACCCGGGCACTCGCGTTGGAGATGATCGCCGACGGGGTGACGGTCAACGCGGTGGCTCCCGGCAAGATCTACACCGCGGCGTCCACGATGGCCGAGCTGAAGCAGGGGCTCGGTACCCCGGTCGGCCGTCCGGGTACGCCGGACGAGGTGGCCGCGGCCATCGCGTTCCTCTGTTCGCCGGCCGCGTCGTACATCACCGGGCAGATGCTGGTGGTGGACGGGGGCAACAGCGTGCGCGAGGCCGAGTTCCGCTGAACCGTCGCCTGGAGGGTGGAGCGGCGCGGGCAACCGCCCGGCGCCGCTCCACCCCTAGTAGGTGCCGCCGTTGCCGTCTGATCCGGCCCAGATCCCGAGGGCGAGCCATCCGCAGCAGAGGATCACGTACACCCCGGTGAAGACGTAGCTGAGGATCAGACCCCAGAGCGCCAGTTGGGCGCCCTGCTCGCCGGTGCGGGCGATCTGGCGTCGGGCCAGGTGCCCGAGCACGATGCCGGCGGGGGCGAAGACGAACGCGAAGACCAGCGACAGAATCGCGAGTACGTTGACGCCCCGTGGCTCGCCGTACTGCCCCGGTTGGCCGTAGCCGCCGGGCTCACCGTAGCCCCCGGATTGACCGTACTGGCCGGGTTGGCCGTAGCCACCCTGGCCGTAGCCGCCGGGCTGGCCGTACTGGCCGTAGCCGCCCTGTTGGCCGTACCCGCCGGGTGGGCCCGGCTGGTGGTGGGTTCCGGGGGCGTGGTCCTGCGGGCCGGGCTGCCCACCCGGCGGGCCGGAGGGCTGCCCCGGCGGTCGCGGAGACTCCTCGGGGTCCTGAGGTTCGCCGGCGCCTGGGTGACTCATGGGTCTGCCCTCCTCGCCCAGAAACGCTACCGGCAAATGACCCTTTTCTCCGGCATTGCAGTGATTGTCGGTCTCGTGTCGGTGACCACGGGACCGCTCCGGACCTCGGGCAGTGCCGAGTCGGGCGCGGCGCGTACGCCGCCAGGACTGGTCGGAGAAAAGGCGGGCGGCGGCAGGACGGTCCGGCCAGGCGTGGAGAGGGCGGTCAGCCGCGTCGGGAGAGGCCGCCCACGGCGCGTTCCACCGCCAGGCAGCGGTCCTCGACGTAGTCGACGCCGGCCTCCTCGGCGATCCGGCGGGCCTCGGCCGAGACGATGCCGAGCTGCAACCAGACCGCCGGAGCGCCGATCGCGACCGCGTCCCGGACCACCTGGACCGCGTCCTCGGCGGGGCGGAACACGTCGACCAGGTCGACCGGGTGCGGGATCTCGGCCAGCGAGCGGTAGACCCTCTCCCCGAAGAGCTCGTCCGCCCGCGGATTCACCGGGATGATCTGCCAGCCGTGCCGCTGCATCTGCAGCGGCACGCTGTGCGCCGGCTTCGAGGGGTCGCGGGAGGCGCCGACAACGGCGATCACCCGGGCGTCGGCCAGGATCTGTTGAGCGTCACGCACCCCGCGACTGTAGCTCCGTCAGGCCGTCTCGACACCCACGTGCGTACGGTGCCGGGTCGGGGTCTCGATCTCGTCCAGCAGGGCGATCGCGAAGTCGGCGTACGAGACCCGGCTGCTCGCCTCCGCCGGTGCCGTACGGTACCGCCCGGTCCGGCTACCACCGTGGTCGAAGTCGCCGGCCGGACTCAGCACCAGCCAGTCGGGATCGTCGGCGGCGCGCAGCACGTCCATCCCGGCGGCGTGCCCGAGCGAGAAGAAGCGGTACTCCTGCGGGTACCCGGGGGTGTCCATCAACGGCGTCCCGTCGACGGTCGGCAGCACCGAGGCCAGCCCCACCACCAGCAGCCGGGGCACCCCGGCCCGGGCCAGCCCGGTCAACAGGGCGCGGGCGGCGGTGGTGAAGAAGACGTCGGGCGCGACGGCGGGATCGTAGACGCTGCTGATCACGGCATCGTGTCCGGCGGCGATCCGTGCGACGTCGTCGGCGCTCGTGACGTCCCCCGTGACGATCCGTACGTTCCCGGTCGTCAGGTCCGGGTGCCGGGCCGGATCCCGTACGACGGCGGTGACCTGGTGTCCCCGCCGGAGTGCCTCGCCGACGGCGGCCCGGCCACCACGACCACCCGCTCCGAAAACCACGATCCTGCCCATTTCGGTTCCTCCCGTCACCGGTCGGACCCGGTTGCCCGACCGGCTGCCGACGGTATCCACGCCGGTGGTTACCGTCCGGATACCGACTACCGTGGCACCATGTCGTCGCAGCCGCTCAGCCCGGACATGTTCGACCCGGTCTGTCCGTCCGCCCTGGTGCCGCTCCGGACCGGGGACAAGTGGGCCGGGATGGTCCTCCGGTGTCTCGAAGGTGGTCCGCGTCGCTTCTCCGAACTGCGGGTTCCGTTGCGGGGGATCACCGCGAAAGTGCTCACCGGGTCACTGCGGGGGCTCGAACGCGACGGCCTGGTCCACCGCACCGTCCGGCCGGGGCCGGTTCGGCACACCGAGTACGCGCTCACCCCGTTGGGCCTGAGCCTGCTCCGTGGACCGATGGCGGCGCTCTGCGGTTGGATGGAGGAGCACTGGGAGGAACTGCTCGACGCCCGGGAGGCGTACTCCGCCCCGACCGGCGGTGCGGTCAGCACCGGCTGAGCCGCCGGGCCGGAGCCGACCGAGCCGCCGGGTCAGCATCGACCGGCCCCCGGTCAGAGCAGGCTGAGCTGCTCGGCGACGGGTGCCGGGGCGGGCCTCGGCGGCACCTGGCGGGCCTCACCCGGCTCGGGGCGGTGCAGGCCGTGGCGGCGGGCCGCGATCCGGACCCGGGCGACGATCTCCCGTTGGTACGCCTGCGGCAGGTAGGAGCCGTTGCCGAACAGCTCCCGGTAGCGCGGCACCAGGTGCGGGTACTCCCGGGCCAGCCAGGCGGCGTACCACTGTCGGGCTCCGGGGCGCAGGTGCAGGGGCAGGGGCGTCACGGTCGCCGCCCCGGCCTCGGCGATCGCGGCCACGGTCGACTCGATCGAGTCGTCGGTGTCGGTCAGCCCGGGCAGGATCGGGGCCATCAGTACGCCGACCGCGAAGCCGGCGTCGGCCAGCTGCCGTACGACGTCCAGCCGGCGTCGCGGGCCGGGGGTGCCCGGCTCCACGGCCCGCCAGATCGGTTCGTCGACAAAGCCGACGGAGATGGAGAGCCCGACCCGGGTCACCTCCGCCGCCTGCCGCAGCAGTGGCAGGTCCCGCAGGATCAGGGTGCCCTTGGTGAGGATCGAGAACGGGTTGGCGAAGTCCCGCAGCGCGGTGAGGATCTCCGGCATCAGCCGGTAGCGGCCCTCGGCCCGCTGGTAGCAGTCCACGTTGGTGCCCATCGCGATGTGCCCGCCCTGCCACTTCGGGGCGGCCAGTTCGCGGCGGACCAGCTCACCGGCGTTGACCTTGACCACCACCCGGCTGTCAAAGTCACGGCCGGGGTCGAGGTCGAGGTAGGTGTGGGTGTTGCGGGCGAAGCAGTTGTGGCTGACCACGCCGTTGGCGATGAAGTCGCCGGTGCCGGTGGTGATGTCGTAGAGGGTCAGTTCGCGCCCGAGCGGCTCGATGCGGCGGATCCGCAGCGCGCCGCGGTTGCTGAGCACGGTGCCGTCGAGGTCGCCGACTCCGGCCGGCCCGGACCGGCCGGTGCCGACCAGGCTGTCGGTGATCGCCAGGTAGGGCCGGGGTGGCTCGCCGGGCGCCGCCGCGGTGACGTGTTTCCAGCCGCGTGGGGTGAGGAACCGGTGGTCGCCGCTCGCGGTCAGTTCGGTGCCGTCGGCCAGGCCGACCAGGTACGCCGGTTTCACCGTCGACCAGTGCGCCAGCACCTGGGTGCGGACGTACCGCCGGTGGTTGCCCTGGGCGACGGTGCCGTAGATCTCGTCGCCGACCCGCAGTTCGGCCAGGGGGCGGGTGGTGCCGTCGGCGAGCAGGATCTGGGTGTCGCCGGCCAGGCAGTAGACACAGGCGTGGCTGCAGCCCCGGTACGGGTTGACGGTCCACTCGAACGGCACCCGGGAGGTGCCGGGCACCCGGTTGATGATCGACTTTGCGCGTATCTCGTAGAAGGTCATGCCCGCGAAGCCGGGGGTGTCAAAGGTGCGGGCGACGGCGCCGGGCAGCGCCAGTGGCAGGGCTGACGGCACCGCCCCCGCCACCGGCGCCGCCCCCGGCGGGGCCACCGCGTCATCGTGGGGAGCCGATGACAGGTTTTCCCAGCGCATGGCCAGTATTCGAACACATGTACGACGAGCTGCGCAACCGGGAACCACCGGATCACCCACCCGGGTGGCGGTACGGCTCAGCCGGGTGGCGCGGCGCTGCTCTCCCGCCGCACCAGCGTGGCGCTGACGTGTTCGATCTGCGGGGTGTTCAACGGCTCCGGCGGTTGCAGGGCCAGGGTCATCGCCCGGGCGCCCATGTCGGCCAGCGGCAGCCGGACGGTGGTGAGCGCGGGGGTGACGTCCTGGGCGATCGGCATGTCGTCGAAGCCGATGACGCTGATCCGTCCCGGCACCTCGATCCCCCGTTGCCGCAGTACGGCCAGGACGCCGATCGCCATCGAGTCGTTGAGTGCCGCGATCGCGGTGATCTCCGGCTCGGCGTCGAGCAGTGCGGCGGTGGCGGCGGCCCCGCCGGCCCGGTCGAAGTCGCCGTAGACGATCTGCCGGGCGGCGAGCTTGCGGCCGTGTTCCCGGGCGGCCCGGCGCAGCCCGGCGAGCCGGTCCGTGGTGGTGGTCAGGTGACGTGGACCGGCGACGACGCCGATCCGGGTGTGCCCGAGGCCGAACAGTTCGGTGCCGACCAGGTGTCCGCCCGCCTCGTTGGCCGGGATGACGGCGTGGCCGCTGTGCTCGTGCCGGCCGATCACCGCGACGTGCCCGCCGGTGGCCTGGTAGACCCGTAGTTTCGCGTCCAGGGTGCGGGTGAACTCCTCGTCGTGGTAGCCCGATCCGGCGAGGATGATCGCGGCGGCCTGGTTGGCCCGAAGCAGTTCGACGTACTCGAGTTCCCGGTCCGGGTCGCGGTAGGTGTTGCAGATGATGACCAGGCGCCCGTGTTCGGTGGCGACCCGCTGCAGCCCTCGGGTGATCTCCGAGAAGTACGGGTCGGAGACGTCGTGCACGATGACGCCGACCGCGCTGCGGTGGTTGCGGGCGAGTTGCTGGGCGTGTGCGTTCGGCACGTACTGCAGTTCCTCGACGGCGGCCAGTACCCGCTCGCGCAACGCCTCGGTGACCGGCTTGGGGCTGCCGTTGATGATCCGGGAGGCGGTGGCGGGGGACACGCCGGCTCGCCGTGCGACATCCGCCAGAGTGGCCATGGCCTCCAGTCCCTTTCCGACGTCTCCGGTGACCGGGTCCCGGGTGAGAGTGACCGACTTGCGGGTGGGAGTGACCGGGTCGCAGGTGAGGATAGCGCGGCTCCGTGCATGTCCTTCAGCGCCGACGCGGTGACCGCAGGTGGGCCGTCGCGGTGTCGGCCGCTGGGCCGTCGTGGTGACTCCGGGAGACGAGCCGGGGGCTGCGCGCGGCGCGACGCGGTGCCGGCGGGTGGAGACGGTACGACCGATGATCGCCGCCCCTTGCCGGAACCGGAGGACGCTCGGTAGCGTACGCAGGAAAGCGCTTGCCGGCCCTTGCTCGGGCGCCGGAACTCCGCGCTACGACCACCGCGCCCGTCGACTCCCGGGACCCACCCGTCCCACCCGGCCCGACGAGCGACGCGGATCAGCCAGCCTGAGGAGGCGCCCCATGGCCCGTACCACGATCGGCATCGTGCTCAATGGCGTGACCGGCCGGATGGGCTACCGGCAGCACCTGGTCCGGTCCCTGCTCGCCCTCCGCGAACAGGGCGGCCTGCCGTTGCCCGACGGCACCCGGCTCTGGCCCGAACCGGTGTTGGTCGGCCGGAGCGAGACGAAGCTGCGGGAGATCGCCGACCGGCACGGGTTGACCGAGTGGACCACCGACCTGACCGCGGCGTTGGCCCGCCCGGACGTGCAGATCTACTTCGACGCCCAGGTGACCGCCCAGCGGGAGAAGGCCCTCAAGCTGGCGATCGAGGCCGGCAAGCACATCTACACCGAGAAGCCGACCGCCGAGGACCTGGCCGGCGCGGTCGAGCTGGCCCGGCTCGCCGACGCCGCCGGCATCAAGCACGGCGTGGTCCAGGACAAGCTCTTCCTGCCCGGCCTGCGCAAGCTCGACCGGCTGGTCAAGGGCGGCTTCTTCGGCCGGATCCTCTCGGTGCGCGGCGAGTTCGGCTACTGGGTCTTCGAGGGTGACTGGCAGGAGGCCCAGCGGCCGTCCTGGAACTACCGGGCCGCCGACGGCGGTGGCATCACCGTCGACATGTTCCCGCACTGGCACTACGTGCTGGAGCAGATCTTCGGCCGGGTCACCTCGGTCAGCGCACACGTCACCACCCACATCCCGCAGCGCTGGGACGAGACCGGCGAACGTTACGACGCCACCGCCGACGACGCCGCGTACGGCATCTTCGAGATCGAGCGGCCCGGCCAGGACGGCCGGATCGTCGCCCAGATCAACTCGTCCTGGTCGGTGCGGGTCTACCGGGACGAGCTGGTCGAGTTCCAGGTGGACGGTACCGAGGGCAGCGCCGTCGCCGGACTGCGCAACTGCCGGATCCAGCACCGGGCCACCACCCCCAAGCCGGTCTGGAACCCGGACCTGCCGGCCACCGAGGACTTCCGGTCACAGTGGCAGGTGGTGCCGGACAACGCCGAGTTCGACAACGGCTTCAAGGCCCAGTGGGAGCTGTTCCTGCGGCACGTGGTCCTCGACGAGCCGTACACCTGGGACCTCTGGGCCGGGGCCCGCGGCGTGCAGCTCGCCGAACTCGGTCTGGCCTCGGCCCGCGAGGGCCGGCGGATCGAGATCCCGGAGCTGGGGGCGTCGGCGTGACCGCGCCGGGGCGCTTCTCCTTCAACCAGGCGACCGCGAAGTACTGGCCGATCCCCGACCTGGTCGCCGGCTGCGTCGCGGCCGGGGTCGGCCAGCTCGGCCTCTGGCGGGAGGAGACCAACGCGTACGGTCTGGACAAGACCGCGGCGCTGGTCCGCGACGCCGGGCTCGCGGTCACCTCACTGTGCCGGGGCGGTTTCTTCAACACCCCCGACTGGTACGACGAGAACCGTCGCGCCATCGACGAGGCCGCGACCCTCGGGGCACCGGTGCTGGTCCTGGTCTCCGGCGGCCTGCCGGACGGAAGCCGGGACCTGGACGCGGCCCGGGCGCACGTCGGTGAGGCGGTCGGGGCGTTGGTGCCGCACGCCCGGGCCGCCGGGGTGAAACTGGCGATCGAACCGCTGCACCCGATGTTCTGCTCGGACCGGTGTGTGGTGGCGAGCCTGGGCCAGGCCCTGGACCTGGCCGCGCCGTACCCGGCCGACGCGGTCGGGGTGGTGGTGGACACCTACCACCTGTGGTGGGACGACCAGGTCTGGGCGCAGATCGCCCGGGCCGGCCGGGAGGACCGGATCGCCTGCTTCCAGGTCGCCGACTGGATCACCCCGCTGCCGGAGGGCGTACTGCTGGGGCGCGGGCTGCCGGGGGAGGGCTGCGTGGAACTGCGCCGGTTCCGGGACGCGGTCGAGGCGGCCGGCTACACCGGGCCGATCGAGGTGGAGGTCTTCCACGCCGGACTCTGGGCCCGGCCGGGCGCGGAGATCCTGGACCGCACCCTCGCCGGTTACCTGGCCCACGTGGATTAGTCGGCGGACCCGGCGCGGGGGAGGATGGTCCCATGGACCGAGCCACCTTCGTGTACGACGGCGACTGCGCCTTCTGCAGCAAGTGCGCGGACTTCATCGACCGGCGGATCCCGACCGGGGTCCGGGTGCTGCCCTGGCAGTTCGCCGACCTCGACGATCTCGGGCTGACCGTGGCGCAGTGCGACGAGGCGGTCTGGTGGGTCGGCACCGACGGCGTACGCGCGGCCGGGCCGGACGCGATCGCGAAGCTGCTCGGGACGAGCCGGCCGGCCTGGCGGGCGCTGGGCGCCGCGCTGCGGCTGGCCCCGGTTCGGGCGGTGGCCTGGCCGACGTACCGCTGGGTGGCCCGCAACCGGCACCGGCTCCCCGGCGGTACGGCCGCCTGTGCGCTGCCCCAGGCGGCCCGGGAACGGCTCTACGGCACCGCCGGCGAGGGCTGAACCGGCGGAGCGTCCGGAGCCTCCGGCGGCGGGGTGGGCGCTGATCCGCCTGCCACGCCGGCCAGCTCCGGCCCCGGCCGCGGCGTCGCGGGTCGGTCCGATCCGACGGCGCCGCCCGACCGGCGGGCCCGCCACCGGACGAGTCGGTCGACCGGGCGGAGTCGCTCCAGTTCGAGGAAGCTGGTCATCGCCACCAGGTGCGGCGCGAACGAGATTGTGATCGTGGCGAAGGTGACCAGGTGGAACGAGTAGAAGAACGCCACCACCGCCCGGCGCCAACGGGCGGAGACGACGAAGATCAGTGGACTGAGCAGCTCGAACGCGATGATGCCGAACTGTGCGGCGATCAGCAGGTAGGGCACCTGGGCGATCAGGTCGGCCAGTTCGGTGCCCCGCCGGATGATCGCCCTGGCCAGCACGGAGCTGGTCAGCCACTCGATCCCGCCGAACCGGAACTTCGCCCAGGCGGCCAGGAAGTACGTGCAGACCACGGCGATCTGGGTGACCCGCAGCGCCCAGCCGCCGGCCTCGGTGCGTACCCCGTCCCCGTGCCGGGCCCGACCGGCGGTGGGCAGTACGGCGAGGGCGACCAGGAAGGCGAACCGGTCGTGGTCGACCTTCCCGTAGCTCATCGCGATGATCATCCACTCGAAATAGAGCAGGAAGACCGGCCAGCCCAGGGCCCGGGGCGCGCGCCCGGTCGCGGCGGCGAGGGAGAGCACCAGCAGCACCCAGAAGATGACCTCGACCAGCACCGGATTCGGGGTGGGCAGGGGGAGCAGCCGACCGACCAGGAGCGGCTGGTACAGCTCGCCGGAAATGCTGGTCTTGTGCCGGACCCACGGGGTGAAGATCACCAGGTCGGCGGCGACGAAGAGGTAGACGAGGGTGCGGAACGCGGCGATCCGACCCCGGGGGACCGGCTCGGTCAGCCAGCGGGAGATCGCGGCGGGCAACGTCCGGAACGTCATGACGCCCGCCAGCTGACCGTCGTCTCGTCCACGAACGTTCCGGTCGGCCGGCCGTCGCGGACGCCGTACCAGCGGACCACGATGCGGACCTCGACCAGCTCGGGTGATCCGGGGTGCCGGTCCGCGTACGCGTCGGCGACCTGCCGCAACAGGGCGGGGTCGGCGGCGTAGCGGCTCTGCTGGCCCTCGATCTCGGCCCGGCGGATCCCGGTGTTGTCCTGGTTCAACGGGATCACCGCCCCGGTCCGGTCGACCGCCTCGACCCGGGTGTCCGGGGCGGGGTCGTTCGGCGGGTTGGATCCGGCGTACATCCGGAACGGGCCGAACGGGAAGTGGTCGTCCTGGCCCCAGAGGGTGCCCGCCAGCAGGACGGCACCGACCACCGCGGTGATACCGACCCGCAGGGTGCGGCCCCGCCTCGTCAACGCGTCCATCGCCACGAGACCCTACGCGTTCCGGTCGCACCCGGACGTCCCGGATCGGCCACGGTGTCCTAGCCGGTGACGGTGTTGCTCCGGGAGGCTGGCGGTGTCGCTCGGGGAAGCCGGTGCGGGTGCGGAGACGACGCCGGCCGGATCCCTGGGTCGGGATCCGGCCGGCGTGCGCAGTTGCCGTGGCGGGTGGGCCGCCAGGTCAGTGGGTGTGTTCGTGGTCCGCCAACTGCTTGCGGACGTCGTTCATGTCGAGCGCCTGGACCTGCTCGATCAGGGACTCCAACGCCGACTCCGGCAGGGCGCCGGGCTGGGCGAATACGACAACCCCGTCCCGTACCGCCATGATCGTGGGGATGGACTGGATCCCGTACCGGACGGCCAGCTCCTGCTGCGCCTCGGTGTCGACCTTGCCGAAGACGACGTCCCCGTGTTTCTCCGAGGAGCGCTCGTAGATCGGGGCGAACCGCTTACACGGACCGCACCAGTCGGCCCAGAAGTCGACCAACACGATGCCCGGCTGCTCGGTCACCTCGTCGAAGTTGGCTGTGGTCAGCTCAACGGTCGCCATTGATCACTCCGATCACCGCAATTGAACTTGCTCCTGGGGGAACTCGTTCCATCCTCCGTGAATTCCCCGGCACCCGGTGTTGAAACGGTCATCGTGGGGCGCGTCACGTCTGGGCGGGTATCGACGGGGGTCCCTCGGGGGTGGTGCGGGGAGTGAAATCTTGTCGACACAGTCTAGTCACTCCGAGTCATGGGAGCGTTTCCAGTTGTTTCGCTGGCCAGGCCGGGTGTGATCGACGAACTTGCCGGTTGGCAAGCGGAAACAGGTGACAAATGGGATGGCCGGCCGCGTACGGATCATCACGTTCAGTAACGTTACAAAAAGATAACTGTGAGCCCGATCTCGGTCTGGGCTCTTCTGTGCAGCCAGTGTGATCGGGCAGAATCTTCCCCATCAGAGCGTGGGCGGCGGGCGCCGGGGAGGGCCCCGCCGCTCATTGCGTCCGGGGTTGGTTTCGAAAATCCCCACTTTCCTTAACGCTTGCTAAGGCTGGTGTGACGCGCCGGCCGGTGCGAACCGATCGTGAAGCCCGCTCCACCTGGCGCGATCACCCCGGCCGGCCGCCGGAAGTCGGCAGACCCCGCCGAGGTGTCGTCGAGCCGGGCGGACGCCCGGGGTCGGACCGGCGGGAACTTTCCGGGCAGAAGGGGATGTCCTCCGCGAGAGCCGCATATGCTGAGCTCGGGAGGCCGCGATGAGTCATACCGGATCCCCGGACCCGGCCGGCGCCACAGCTCCAGAACCCGCCGACGGCACCAACCGCGACGCCCGGCTGGCCGCCACCGCCGGGTATTCGCCGGACGAATGGCGGCTGCTCACCCGGTTACCCGGCCGGGTGATCGTGGCGGCCTCGTCGCCCGATCCGGGCAACCCGGCCCGGGCCGTCGCCGAGGGCCTGGCGGGCCTGGACGGCATCGCCGCCGGCCGGGCCTTCGACAGCGAGCTCGTCCGCGCCGTGGTCGCCGCCATCTACGCCGAGTCCGACGACGGACGCTCCGCTCCGGTACGCGACCACCACGCCGACCGCGGCCGGACCGAACTGCTCCGTTCCTGCCGTGCCGCGGTCACGACGCTGGCCCGGCACGCCGACCCGGCGGACTCGGCCGCGTACCGCCAGTGGGTGCAGTCGGTCGCGGCGCGGGTGTGTCGGGCGGCCGGCCCCGACGGACGTCCCCGGCCGTTCGGCGAGCCGGTCGCACCGGAGCAGCGTGACCTGCTGGACCGGCTCGGCGAGGCGTTGGGCCTGCGCCCGGCCGGTTGATCCGAGGGCCCGGTCGCCGGACGGGAGGTCGGGTGCGGGACCGCGAGCCGCGGACCTGCGGCTGAGTGCCGGGACGGTGCGCCGTACCCTCTGCAGACCGTGGAAGGCGCCGAGGTGGAGCTCGAGGTCGGGGTGGGGCCCTGGCCCGGTGAACCACCCACCGATCCCCGCTACGACCCGGAGTTGCTGGCGCACGGCGACCGCCGCAACGTGGTCGACCGCTACCGGTACTGGCGACGGGAGGCGATCGTCGCCGACCTGGACCTGCGGCGGCACGACTTCCACGTGGCGATCGAGAACTGGCAGCACGACTTCAACATCGGCACCGTGGTCCGCAACGCGAACGCCTTTCTCGCGGCCGAGGTGCACGTGGTCGGCCGTCGCCGCTGGAACCGGCGCGGCGCGATGGTGACCGACCGGTACCAGCACGTACGCCACCACGAGACCGTCGAGGCGTTCCTCGACTGGACCGCCGGACAGGAACTGTCGGTGATCGGGATCGACAACCTGCCCGGGTCCCGACCGCTGGAGAGCGTCGTACTGCCGCGCCGCTGCGTACTGCTCTTCGGGCAGGAGGGTCCGGGGCTCTCGGCACCGGCCCGGGACGCCTGCACCCAGGTTCTCTCGATTGCCCAGTACGGCTCGACCCGGTCGATCAACGCCGGGGTGGCCAGTGGGATCGCCATGCACGCCTGGATCCGGACCCACGGCGGCGAGCCGCCCGACCGGCCGGGCTGACCGTCGGCCTTCGTCGTCCCCTCCGGGGGGTGGACGCCCCCGACGTACGGAGAAGGGCCAAAAAGGGCCGGTTCGCTTGACTCGGGGCCACTGGTACCGCGACTGTAGTTCTCGTGGGTGTTGCGGTGAGCTGTCCACGTTGCGGCGGTCAGGTCCGACCGCCCGGACTCATGCACTCCACCTGGCGCTGTCCGCACTGCGGCCCGGTCTCCCCGCTGCACGTGGCGGAGCACATCGGTCCCGAGATCGTGGCCAGCACGGTGGAGCGGCTCACCACGAACGTCGCCGCCGACCAGGCCGAGGCCCGGGTCCGGGGTCGCGCCGACCACGACCGGGTGGAGCCGACCACCTCACCCGTACCACTCTGGTGTCCGTGGCCGCTCCCGTCGGCCTGGACCATGACCGGGGTCGGCTGGGCCGGCGACGACCACAGCGGGGTACGGGCGACGGCGGTGGCCTGCAGCGGGCCGGCGCCACTCGGCGGGGGACCGGCCGACCTGGTGCTGGTCGCCGAGGAGCCCGGCGTCGGGCTGGGTGCCCGGTTCGTCGGCACCAGGGGCATCGATCCCGGTCCCGGGCTCACCGACACGCTGACCGAGGCGGGTCCGGGGCACGCGGAGCGGGTCACCCCGGCCAAGATCACGGCAGGCGGGCACCCGACTCCACTGTGGCCAGTCAAATCTCCGACAGACCGGAGTGCCTACGCCGGTGAAGCTCGGGGGATCTGGCTCTATGCGATAGCCTGGCCGGCAAGCGCAGGTCACCTCCTCGCGGAAGACGTGGTCCTCCACGACCTTGCCGAGTGGACGCCGCCTGAGCTTGTGTACGGAGCTCCGTCTCCCTACCTGCACGGGAGGGTCTGAAATGGCCGACCGCGTCGAGGCGGCGAGCGTACGCGCACTGTTCACCGTAGGACAGCCGACTGATACTCTGGGTTTTGCCGCGGTTCGCAGCCCGGTACCGCACGGAGGGATGGCCCGCCATGGTTAAAAAGGTCTTCACCTGGGGCGGTATCGCCTTCCTGATCTTCTTCATCGCCTTCCAGCCGAACTCCGCCGCCGACGTCTTCAAGTCGCTGGGGAGCACCATCCTGGACGTTGCCCAGGGCTTCGGCGACTTCTTCACCGACCTCGTCGCCTAGCCGCCCATGGGCAATCCGTCGGGTGAACCCCCTGAGCCCGAGGACGACGCCGAGCGTCGCCGCCGCGAGCGGGACACCGAGCCGATCCCCCGGGTCCGCCCCGATGACGGGCCGGAGTTCGACGGGCCGGCCTACGCCAGCGGACCGTCCTATCCGGACGACCCGGGTTATCCGGACGGACCGGGATACGGCGAGGAGCGTCGGGCCGGCACCCGGGGCTGGGTCCGTGACCCGGACGACGGTCCGGAGATCTCCGAGGAGGAACTCGCCGGTCTCCGGGTCGACGCCTCCGGGATGCCGCTCGGCCCACGCCGGGTGCTCCCGCTCGAGGACGAGCCGACGGCCCTGGTCGCCCGCTACCTCTTCCCGACCGAGCGGTACCGGGGTGAGTGGAAGCGGCACAAGATCGCACTGGCCACCCCGCTGTTGGTCGGCCTGCTGGCCACCTTCGTACTGGGCTACCTCGCCGGTTGGCTGGCGGGTGAGGGCGGCGGCACACTGACCACGCTCTCCGTGCTGGTCTGGCTCGCGATCATGGGCTGGGTGGCCTGGAAGGTCGCCGACTGGTATTTCGACCGCTTCATCCTGACCAATAAGCGGGTGATGGTGGTCAATGGCATCATCACCCGCCAGGTCGCGATGATGCCGCTGCTGCGTGTAACAGATATGAAATACGAGCAGTCCCCGCTCGGCCGGGCGCTCAACTACGGCACCTTCGTGCTGGAGTCCGCCGGTCAGGAGCAGGCGCTTCGCGAGGTCAAGTACCTGCCCAACCCGAACGAGCTCTACCTGCGGGTGGTCGAGGAGATGTACGAGCCGCAGGCGGTCGAGGCGCGGCTGGGCAAGGAGGCCGAGGAGGCCAAGGCCGACGACGGCGCGTGAGCTTGCCCACGCTCGCAGCGGCCTTCTGTCCCGGAAGAACGGATTCTGTCCAAACCTCGAATGGAATCGCACCTATTCGCGCGATAGACCTGGCCGGTCGGTTGTGGCAGCCTTTCCGTCACACGGCGGGGGGAGGCGACAGGTGGCGCCGAGACACTCGATGGACGAGGAGTTCCGGGAGTTCGTCGCGGCCCGATCGGCGGCCCTGCTGCGCACCGCATACCTGCTGGCCGGGGACTGGGCCACCGCCGAGGACCTGCTGCAGACCGCGCTGACCAAGACGTACCTCGCCTGGCGGCGACTGGGTGGGATCGAGGCGGTCGAGCCGTACGCCCGCCGGGTCCTGATCAACACCGCGACCAGCTGGTGGCGGCGGCGGTGGCACGGCGAGCGGCCGACGGAGATCCTGCCCGAGCGGCCGGCGCCCGACCAGATCGAGACCCAGCTCGAACGGGACCGGCTGTGGCGGCACCTCCAGGCGCTGCCGGTACGTCAACGGGCCGTCCTGGTGCTGCGGTTCTACGAGGATCTCTCCGAGGCCCAGACCGCCGCCATGCTCGACATCTCGACCGGCACCGTGAAGAGCCAGACCTCCCGGGCACTCAACACGCTGCGCCGCCGGCTCGGCGCGGAGGCCGACTGGATGGTCACCCGGAGCGCCACGGAGTCGGAAACCCGGGTCGCCGGGGCCGGCCGTACGACGTCGTCCGCGCGCCAGCCCGGCACGCCGGCGACCGGCCGACCGGGCACGCCGGTGGTGACGCCGGCCGGCGGCGGGTCGACCACGCCGGCCCCGGCCGGAGGGCTCGCCGCGGGCGAGACCCCACTGCCGGTCCCGTCCCGGGGGCGCACGCCCGGCGGCGAAACCGCGCTGCCGGTCCCGTCCGGCGCGCGGCGGTCCGGCGGCGAGTCGCCGGCCCAGACCCGTCAGCCCGCCCGCCGATCGGCCGCCGCGCTGGCGGTGCCGACGTCCTCCGTTCCCGCGCTCGGAGCGGAAGCGTGACGATCATGTTGGAAGACTCGCTTCGTGAGATGCTCGCCGCCCGGGTCGAGACGCCGCCGGTCGCCGACGACATCGCCACGCGGGTGATCCGTCAGGGCCGGGTCTCCCGGCGACGGCGGACCACCGCCGGGCTGGTCGCCGTCTCGACCGCACTGGTGCTGGTTGTCGGTGGGGTGGTGTCGCTGGGCGGCGGCTGGCTCTCCGGCAACCGGGGCGCCACCAGCGTGGCCGGCTTCACCGCCGACAGCGTCGAACCCGATCTCAGCGCGCCGGCCGGCACGGCCACACCGGGTGCTGACACCGGGATCGGGCTCGACATCCGCAGCGGCGACCAGCTCTGGACGACCGACGGGCGACGACTCACCCTCGGCGGGGTCGGTGAGGTGACCCGGGTCTACCGGGTGCCGGCCGGCTGGGTGTACGCGGGGGTGGAGAAGGTCCGGTTCCTCCGGACCGACGGTTCCTCCCTCTCGCTCAGCGGCGAACACGGCCGGTGGGTGCTCAGCCCCGACGGCGAACGGTTCGCCTTCCAACTCGGCACCACGCTCTACCTCGCCCGGCTCACCTCGAACGGCATGGCGGTACTGGCGGACGCCCCCGTACCGGACGGCAGCTGGCCGGTCGCGCTCAGCGGCGACCAGGCGGTGATCTCCGAAGGCGGCCGCGGGTACGCCGTCGTCGACCTGGCCAAGCCCACGTCACCGGTGCCGAACGCCAAGGTCACGGCGGTCTACGGGATGCGCGGAAAGAACCTGCTCGGACTCGTCGCCGGTGCGGACGCCGGAACGCACTGCCTGGCCAGCCTGACCGAGGCCGCCGGTCGGCTCACCCCGGTCCAGGACGGCAGCTGCGATTTCGGGACGAACGGATCAGCTCCGCGTGCCAGGCTGGAGGTCGCCGGTGACGGATTGGCCCCCGACGGCGGGTGGCTTGCCACGCGCCGGGGCAGCACGGTCGTCGTCATCAACGTCGGCCAGGCCCTCGACGGCCGCACGGTGCCCGTCGACTGCCAGGCCGAGGCGCTGGTCGACCCGGTCTGGGCGGACTCCCGCACCGTGGTGACCGGCAACGACCGCAGCGTCGTCCGCTGCGCCACCGACGGCACCGGGCAGAGCATTCCCCTTCCCGAGGGGGTCGAGGAGAACTGGCAGCTCGTACCGAGGCTGATGAACGGGCCGGTCGGGCAGTAGCCTCGGGCCGTGACGCCGCCCGAGCAGACGCCCGCCGACCCGACCCGGCCCGCCCACCCGACCCGGCCCGCCGGGGTGGCCGCGCCGGCCCGGGTCACACCGGACGACGTACCCCGGATCGACCTGCACACGCACTCGACCGCCAGCGACGGCACCCTCAGCCCGGCGGAGCTGGTCCAGGCCGCCCGGACCGCCGGGCTCGACGTCCTGGCGATCACCGACCACGACACGACGGCGGGCTGGGGGCCGGCGGGCCGGGCCCTGCCACCCGGGCTCACCCTGATCCGCGGGGCCGAGCTCTCCTGCCGGTGGTACGGCACCGAGCCGTCGATCCCGCTGCACCTGCTCGGCTACCTCTTCGATCCCCAGGCGCCGGAACTGGTCGCCGAGCTGACCCGGCTCCGCGCGGCCCGGGAGGTCCGCGGCGAGCGAATCGTCGAGCTGCTCCGGGCCGACGGCATCGACGTCAGCTGGCCGGAGATCCTGGCGCACGCCGGGGGCGGCACCGTCGGGCGGCCGCACATCGCGGCGGCGCTGATCCAGGCCGGGCTGGTCACCAGCACCGCCGAGGCGTTCACGCCGCGCTGGCTCGGCGAGCGGTACCGGCTGCCCAAGGACGACATCGACGTCTTCCGCGCGGTCCAGTTGGTCCGCCGGGCCGGCGGGGTGCCGGTGCTGGCCCACTCCCGGGCCAGCCGGCGGGGCCGGATCGTGCCGGACTCGCTGATCGCCGAGCTGGCCGGGGCCGGACTCGCCGGCCTGGAAGCCGACCACGAGGACCACTCGCCGGCCGAGCGGGACGCCGTACGGGCCCTCGCCGGGGAACTCGGGCTGCTCGTCACCGGCTCCTCCGACTTCCACGGCAGCCACAAGACGGTTCGACTCGGCGCGTACACGACCGGGATCGAGGCGTACGAGCGGATCGTGGCGACGGCGACCGGCGTGGCCCCGCTCACCGGGCCGGCTGACCTGCCCTGACCAGCATCACCGCGCCGCTACCGTGAGCGCGTGAACATGAAACTGCTCGGCGAGGTCCTGGTGACCCTGCTGGTGATCACCGACCCGCCGGGCATGGTCCCGATCTTCGTCGCCCTGACCGGTCAGATGCCGGCCCGGGAACGGGTACGCGCCGCCTGGCAGGCGGTGGCACTCGGCCTCGGCGTGATCGTGGTGTTCGCGGTGGCCGGGCAGACCCTGCTGGACTACCTGCACGTCGACCTGCCGGCGTTGCAGGGCGCCGGCGGCCTGCTCCTGCTTCTCGTCGCGTTGGAACTGCTCACCGGCAAGTCCGGCGACCCCAATCAGCAGACCACCTCCAACGTGGCCCTGGTCCCGTTGGGTACGCCGCTGCTCGCCGGCCCCGGCGCGATCGTCGCCACCATGCTCTTCGTCCAGGAAGCCGACGGGATACCGGACTACCTGTCGATCGGGGTCGGCATCATCCTGGTGATGGCGGCGGTCTGGGTGATCCTGCGCTTCTCCGGGATCGTGGTGAAGGTGCTCCGCCCGGCCGGCATTGAGGTGCTCACCCGGATCGCCGGCCTCCTGCTGGCCGCGATCGCGGTGCAGCTGATCGCCGACGCGGTGGTCGCGTTCGTCGACGCGCACCGACTCGCCGGCTGAGCCGTCGTCCTCGTCGACCCGCGCCGGGGCGTCGGCTGAGCCGTCGGGTTCGTCGAGCCGCGTCGGCCGCGCGGGTTGAGCCGTTGTCGTGTCGGACGGACATGGCAGGATCGGGGCCGTGCGAAGGCCATCCTCTCCGGGTAATCACACCCCTCGGTCGCGTGCCACTCCCCGGCCACGTGACCCGGGGCCGGAACAGCTCGGCTTCGACGGCATGCCCGAGCGGCTCTTCGTCTGCACTCCGAGCAAACTCGGTTCCTACACCGACTGTCCCCGGCGCTACCGCTACGCGTACGTCGACCGCCCGGCACCGCCGAAGGGGCCGCCGTGGGCACACAACTCCCTCGGCGCGAGCGTGCACACGACACTGCGCAACTGGTACGCGCTGCCCGCCGACCGCCGTCGCCCGGAAGCGCTGCCGACCCTGCTGAAGGGGACCTGGGTCCGGGAGGGCTACCGCGACGAGGCCCAGGAGCGGGCGGTGTTCCGTCGGGCGCTGGAGTGGCTGGAGTCCTACGTGGAGACGCTCGACCCGGACGCCGACCCGGTGGGTGTGGAGCGGGTGGTGGCGGTGAAGACCGGAGTCCTGGCGTTCAACGGCCGTGCCGACCGGATCGACGCACGACCGGGTCCGGACGGGCCGGAGCTGGTGATCGTGGACTACAAGACGGGTCGTAGCGGGCTGGACGCCGACGACGCCCGAGGTTCCCAGGCGCTCGCCCTGTACGCGTACGCGGCCGAACGGGTGTTCCGCCGGCCGTGCCGTCGGGTGGAGTTGCACCACCTGCCGTCGGCCACGGTCGCCGCCCACGAGCACACCGTGGAGTCGCTCGCCCGACAGGTGTCCCGGGCCGAGGAGACCGCCCGGGACATCATGGCCGCCGAGCGGGCGGTCGCCGACGGCGTCGACCCGGACGAGGCGTTCCCGGTCTCGCCCGGCACGCTCTGCGGGTGGTGCGACTACCGGCGTACCTGTCCGGCCGGAGCCGAGGCACCGACCCGGGATCCGTGGTCGGCGGTGGAACGGGCGTTGGCGCCCGCCGAGGAAGGCCCGACCGGCGGGGCCTCACCATCCCGGTGACCGGGCCCAACGGTTCCGGCGTCGCCGACAGGCGTCGGGTGTCGGTGGCAGGGTTCCCCGGTGTCGGTGGCAGGGTTCCCCGGTGGCGGTGACAGGGGACAGCGACGCCGGGGACGGGGAGGTGGCGGGCCGGGGCGGTTGGCCGTGCCGGCGCACTGGTCAGGTGTCGGTGGCCCGACGCTGCTGACAACTCGGGCACAGCCCCCAGTACGTGACCTCCGCCTCGTCGACCTCGAAGCCGTACGCCGACACGGGGTCGAGGCAGGGGGCCGAGCCGACCGCGCAGTCCACGTCGGCGATCTCACCGCAGCCCCGGCAGACGACGTGGTGGTGGTTGTCACCGACCCGGGCCTCGTAGCGGGCGGGGGACCCGGCGGGCTCGATCCGACGGGAGAGGCCGGCCCGGGACAACGCGCCGAGTACGTCGTAGACGGCCTGGGTGGACACGGAGGCGAGCCGCTCCCGCACCCGCTGGGCGATCTCGTCCACCTCCAGGTGGCCGCCGCCGGCCAGCACCTCCAGCACGGCGAGGCGCGGCCGGGTGACCCGAAGGCCCCTCGACCGGAGCAGTTCCTCGCCAGTCATCCATCTATGACAGCACGTGGATGGGGTGGCAACAAGGCGAGTAAAGGATGATCGTGGTGGTCACCACACCGGCGGGACCAGCCAGGATCATCGAGGGAACCGGAGTGAACCGTCCCGACTCCTGTCCCGTGTACCGGAGTAGATCGGGCAAGTGATCGACTCCGCCGTACCGGGGTGGTCCGGCGAATCCGAGCTGTCAGGAGGAGGCAGGGTGCTCAGGGAAGTCATGGGCCTGCCCGCACATGTACTGCTGGTGCACGCCGCGGTGGTCTTCGTGCCACTGTTGGCGTTGGTGGCCACGGCGTACGCCGTACTGCCCCGGTTCCGTGGTCGGCTCGACTGGGCGGCGGGTCTGCTGGCGGTGGCCGCCCCCGTGGCGGCCCTGCTCGCCAAGCTGTCCGGCGAGGAACTGCGGGACGTGTTGATCGCCAAGAACTATCCCGACGAGATCATCCAGCAGGTCAACGACCATCAGGCGTACGGGAACCAGACATTCGGGTCGAGCATCGCTCTCGGGGTGGTCACCCTGGTGCTGCTCGTGCTGACCCGGCCGGGCCGGTCCGTGCCACGGTGGTTGGGGCTGGTGTTGGGCGCGGTCATCGTGGTGCTCGCCGTGGTCAACGTCTGGTTCGTCTACCTGACCGGGGACAGCGGGGCACAGGCGGTCTGGGAGGGCGTCCTGTAGTCCGTCCGTCCGGTGTCACCGTCGCCCCCGACGCGGGTCGGGGGCGACTCCGTGTTCGGGGCCGGCCGTATCCGCGGCCGGCCGTCCGTGTCGGCGGTTCGGGGCGTCCCGCTGCTCAGAACAGGATGCGGGAGCAGAGCAGACACATCAGCACGAGTACCACCGCGCCCCCGACCAGGCCGATGCCGTAGGTCAGGGTCCGGGCGTTGCTTTCGGCGGCGTCGAGGGCGGGCAGGTCCTGCGCCGGCAGCGCCCGCGGCGGCGAAGGCTGTACGTGCAGCGTCGGCCGCCACTCGGGCGGTGGCATGCCGCTCGGCGGCGGGCCGGCGTACCGGGGTCCGGCGCCGCCGGTCCGCTCGGCCGACGGTGATGCCGGCTCGGCGGGCGGTCCGGTGGGCCGACGCCAGAAGGCGTCATCGGCGGAGTCACCGCTGGGCGTCGTCACGCTGTCCGACGGTACCAACCTCCACGACGTCGGGCGGCCGGCCGGGTGTGGCCGGCGGGTACGCTTCTGTGCGTGCACAGGACGGACGAACCGGTCACGCCGCGCGTGGCCAGGGATGACGACCGGTTGGTCGACCTCACCGACGACTATCGGGTGCTGCCCGACCAGACCGTGGACGACACCGACCGGGGCTGGGGTGAGCGGGCCGTCTCGAACGACGACCGGCTGCTTGCCGAACGCCCGCCGCACTGGGACTGAACCCGGGCTTGCCGGCGGTCTGTCCGGCATCGCGGACGTGCCGGGGCCACGGTCACGGTCGTACGATGATCGAGAATCGCGCGGTGTCCGGTAGGGCGATCGCGCGCCGGGCCTGTTCAGGCTGCAGAGCCAGGTAGAGGGCACCCTCCTCGGGAACCAGGACGTCGAGCACCAGGGCACGGCCGGCGACCAGCAGTGGTTTCGCCGCAGCCCGTCCGGGCTCCGGCACGGCCGCCAGCAGGTCCACCCGAACTCCTGGTCGGGTCACGGCCAGTGCCGCCGGCTCGGCGAGTCGGATGGGCACGCCGACCGCCCCGGCCGGCACCGGCAGGGCCGGCTCTCGTTCGTCCGGCGTCGTGTCGCGCCGAGGTTGCCCGTCTCCTGTTCCGTCGGCCCCGCCGCCGGGCGGACGTGCCGAGCCGGAGCGACCAGCCGACGGCCCGCCGGCCGACGTGGCGCCAGTCGACGGGCCGCCAGCCAACGGGCCGGCCGGGCCGGGTGAGCCAGGCACTCCGCTCGGCTCCCGGGCGACACAGTCCGGCGCGCCCAGCTGGACCACGCCGAACGCGACGAACAGCAGGACGGCGGCGAGTGCCCACCGGAGGGTGGAACCGCCGGTCAGCCGGGGCGGCCAGCGGCTCGGGCGCAGGCTGGCGTCGCCTTCGGTGTCCGTACGGTCGAGCGCCACGACGTGCCTCCCTCGGTTGGCGACGCCGACATCGATTGGCGTCGTCCGATGGTCTGCACGTTAGGTGGGAACGGCTTCAGTCGGAGGCCGGAGAACGGCGACCTGTGGACAACCCGAGGGTCTGTGGATAACCCGGACGGTAGTACGGGCAGGTCAGGCCGCGCTGCTGCTCGCGGAGGTCGTCGTCGACTTGCTCCCGGAACCGGTCGAGCTGGCTGCGGTGCCGCCGGAGCCGCCGCTGCTGCCGTTGGTCGAGCCGGACGTACCGCTGGCGGCGCTCGCACCACCGTCGCCGGAGCCGGCCGAACCCGACGCGCTCTTGGTGCTCTCCGACTTGGCCGTGGTGGCGCCGTTCGAGCCGTTGGTCCGGGAATCGGTCCGGTAGAAGCCGGAGCCCTTGAAGACGATCCCGACGGAGTTGAACATCTTGCGCAGCCGACCCTGGCACGCCGGGCACTCGGTCAGCGGCTCGTCGGTGAAGGACTGCACCGCTTCGAGCTGGTGGCCGCACTCGGTGCAAGCGTACTGGTAGGTGGGCACTGTCCCCTCCGGATCTTGCAAGCCTGTTGGCACTCGACGTATCCGAGTGCCAATGGTGCGGCATCCTACCCACTTTCGTCCAGCCGAAGTGGCGGGGGCGACGGTCAACCGGACGACAGGGGCCGAACCCCACCGGTCGGGGTGATCGCGGCCCGTACCGGACGATCGTGACGGTCAGCCGGCACGGTCTCGAGTAACTCGCCGTCGTGGAGCAGGGCCACCGTCAGGACCGCCGCGTCGACCCGGGCCAGTGCCCGGTCGTACGACCCGCCGCCCCGGCCCAGCCGTAACCCGGCCCGGTCGACGGCCAGCGCCGGCACCACCACCAGGTCCGCGCCGGCGACGGCGGTGGTGCCGAGGCGCCCCGTACGTGGCTCACGTAACCCCCGTCCGGCGGCGACCAGGGAGCCCGGCCCGTCGTACGGGGCCCAGTCCAGGTCCAGGTCGGGACGGAGCACCGGCAGCAGGAGCTGCCCCGTCGACCCGAGTGCGGCGGCCAGCACCTCCGGCAGTTCCGGCCCGCCGGGCTCGCTGCCGACCGGTACGTACCCGGTGACCCGCCCGGGGCGTACCCGGCGGACCAGGGCGACCAGCGCGGCCTGGAGCCGTTCGGCGGCGGCCCGCCGGTCGGCCGGCGACAGTTCCCGGCGCCGGGCGAGCAGCCGGGCTCGCACCTCGACCTTCGCCCGCTCGACCTCATCCGAAAAATCCGGCACGTAACACTCCTGCGGCGACACCGGTTAATCACTGCGGTGGGGTCAGCATCGCAGCATCGGATACGGAGCTTCCGGGGGGACGAGTGACGCTGCGCGGACGGTTGACCACCGCGTTCCTCGCGATCGTGCTCGGACCGGTGCTGCTCGGTGCGCTGTTCGTGGCCGGCACCGTCGCCTCGGTGAGCCGGCACCAGGTCGAGGAGCGACTCAACCTGGCCGCGACGACGGTCCGCACCTCGATCAACGCGCTCTGCCAGCAACTGCACGCCACAGCGGGTGCGGTCGCGCTGCTCGGCGATCCGACGAGCCGGTCCGGTACGGCCCTGCAGATGGTCGACCGAGGGCTGGCCGACGCGGTCATGATCACGAACCCGGGCGGAGTCGCCGTCTTCGTCACCCCAGGCGCACCGTCCCGGCCGTGGACCTCCTGCACCGGCCCGGGCGCGGTGGACAACAGCCCGTACGCGCTCGCGGCCCGGGTCGAGATGCGCAACCGGGCCGGTGACGTGGTCGGCGCGGTCTGGGCCGGCCAGTTGCTCGACGCCGCCTTTGTCCGGCGGCTCGCGGCGACCAGCGGAGCCGCGGTGACCCTGCTGCCGCGGCGGGCCAGCCCGACCACTGCCCAACCGGCGAGCCGAGCCGCGCCCGGGCCGCCGTCGCCTGAGCCGTCGTCCGTTGGGCCGCCGTCGCCTGAGCCGTCGTCCGTTGGGCCGCCGAGCGGGCCGGGCGCCGTGGGCGAGGCCCCCGGGGCGGAGGTCGGCGTCGACCCGGTCGAGGGAGCCGGTAGCGACCCCACCGGTAGCGATCCGACCGGCATCGAGTCGCAGAGTACGGAGTCGACGGGTGCCCGGGCCGGGGTGCTCGCCGCGGCCCGGCGGATCTCCGGCGACACGATCGTGCGAACCGAAGGCGGCCGGTACGTACGCCGGGTCGGGCCGTCACCCGGCCAACCACTGCCGCTCGTGCTGTCGGTACCCCGGGACCCGCCGACCGTCCGGTACGCACTCCTCGGCGTGGTCGTCCTCGTGGCCGGTGTTCTCGCGGTGCTGTCCGCCTGGCGCCTGGCGCGGTCGACCACCCGCCCGCTGGCCGAACTGGCCTGGGCCGCCGACCGGGTCGCCGAGGGTGACCTGGCGGCCCGGGTACCGGTGCGCGCGCCGGACGAGGTGGGTCGGCTCGCCGACAGCTTCAACCGGATGACCCGCGAGACCCAGTCGTATCTCCGGGCGTTGATCATCAGCCGACACCAGTTGCGTGACCAGCTCACCGTGCTCGGCGACACCCTGGCCAGCACGCACGACCTGCGGGGGATCTTCCAGGTGATCCTGCGTACCGCGATGGCGGCCACCGGCGCCCGGGCCGGCGTTGTGCTGCTCCTCGACCCGGCCGACGGCCACCTGGTGAGCCGGTGCGTCGAAGGGCTCGACGAGCAGTTGCGGACCCGCGACCTCGGGCTGGCGGCCCGCCTCCCGGCGCCGAACCGCGATCCCGCGCCGGCCCGTCACCCGGCACCGGTCCCGGCTGGCGGTCCATCGCCCGCCCCCGGCCCCGACGCGGCCCTCGACGGCGGCCCCGAAGCCACCGCGCGCCAGGGCGACGGATCAGCGGGTGACGGGTCGGCGGCTGACGAGGTGGCAGGCGACCGGTCAGCGGGCGACGAGGTGGCGGGCGATGAGGCGGCGGCCGGGCTGCGGATCCCGCTCGGCCGGGGACTGCTCGGCACCGTCGCGGCCAGCGGCCAGCCCCGGCGGGGCCGGCTGGACCGGGACGGCCCGCCGCTGTACGCGTACGAACCACGGTGCCGGACGTACGTCGCGGTGCCGTTCACCGTTCCGACCCGGGACGGTGCGGGCCGGACGGACCCGAGCGCCCTACGGGCCGACGGTGATGCGCCGCAGGCCGACCATGATGCTCCCCGGACCGACAGCGGCGTGTTCCGGACCGACAGCGGCGCCGATGGAGGCGTCGAACCGGCCACGATCGGCGTCCTCGCCCTCTACGACCGGCTCGGCGCGGACGAGTTCGACGACACGGACGTCGCCACCCTGCGCTCGTTCGCCAGCCACGCTGCGGTCGCGGTGGACAACGTACGGGTGCACGAGGAGGCGCAGCGGCTGTCCCTCACCGACCCGCTCACCGGACTGTGGAACTACCGGTACCTCAGGGAGTCGATCCGCCGGGAGATCGAACGGGCCAGCCGGTTCGGGCGCCGGCTCGGCGTACTCGCCCTGGACCTGGACCGCTTCAAGGAGGTGAACGACACCTACGGGCACGCCGCCGGCGACGCCGTGCTCGCCGAGTTCGCCCAGCGGATCCGGGGTGCGACCCGGGAGGTCGACCTCGCCTTCCGGCAGGGCGGCGAGGAGTTTGTCGTACTGCTGCCGGAGACCGACGTCCGGGGCGCCGCGACGGTGGCCGAACGCCTCGGCGCGGCGGTTCGGGAGCAGCCGATCAGCATCCGGCCCCGGACCGGCGGGATCACTTCGGTCCGGGCCCTCGTCTCGGTCACCGTCTCGATCGGTGTCGCGGTCTACCCGGACCACGCCACCACCGGACCACACCTGCTGGCCGCCGCGGACGAGGCGCTCTACGCCGCGAAGGCGGCCGGTCGGGACACCTACCGGACGGCCCCGGTCGGCGGGCCCACCATCGTCCAGGAGCTTCCGGTACGCCCCGGCGCGGCCACCCCCGACGACGGGTTGCCGTGGGCGGGGAACCGACCTGCCCAGCGACCGGATGGTGGCACCGACGGCGCGTTATCCGGGCCACAACCGCCACGCCAGGGTCGTGGCCGATAGTCTCGCGACATGCCGGAGCACGCAGCTACCCCAGCGAACCCTTCCACGTCGACGGCCGGACGGCGGGCGACGAAGGCGGTCATCCCGGCCGCCGGCCTGGCCACCCGGTTCCTGCCCGCCACCAAGGCGGTGCCCAAGGAACTCCTGCCGGTGGTCGACCGTCCCGTACTGCAGTACATCGTCGAGGAGGCCGCCCAGGCCGGGCTCACCGACGTCCTGCTGATCACGGGTCGTGGCAAGACGGCGATGGTGGACCACTTCGACCGCCGACCGGACCTGGAGACCCGGCTGGCGGAGAAGCCGGAACTGTTGGAGGCGGTACGACGTACCAGCGAACTGGCCTCGATCCACACCACCCGGCAGCCCGAGCAGCTCGGCCTCGGCCACGCCGTCGGGTTCGCCGAGTCGCACGTCGGCGACGAGCCCTTCGCGGTGCTGCTCGGTGACGAGTTCGTCAACCTCTCCGAGCCGCTGCTGCCGGCGATGATCGAGTTGCAGGCCCGTACCGGCGGCATCGTGCTCGCCTTCTTCGAGGTTCCGCCGGAGGACACCAAGCGGTACGGCATCGCCTCGGTGACCCCGGCCGACCGGGCGCTGACCGACCTCGGCGAGGTGGTCGAGGTGACCGGCCTGGTGGAGAAGCCGAAGCCGGAGGACGCCCCGAGCAACCTGGCGGTGCTCGGCCGGTACGTGCTGCCCGGCAGCATCTTCGAGGCGATCCGCCGCACCGAGAAGGGCAGCGGTGGCGAGATCCAGCTGACCGACGCGATGGGGCTGCTGCTGAAGGAGGGGATGCCGGTGCACGCCATCGTCTACCGGGGGACCCGGTACGACACCGGCATGCCCCTCGGCTATCTCCAGACGGTGGTGCAGTTGGCCAGTGAGCGTGAGGACATCGGTGCGGAGTTCCGGCGGTGGCTGGGCGAGTTCGTCGCCTCCGACGCCGCCCGCCGGACATGATCCGTCGTGAGGTGACGGTGTGACAGCCACGGCCGACGCCGAGGCGGCCGCCAACGAGCTGACGCCGCTCGCCGACTACCTGGGCAGCGTGCTGCGCAGGTTGCGGGCGCTTCCCCCGCTCGACCTCGACCTGACCCAGGCGTACGGCAACGTCCTCGCCGAGGACGTGGTGGCGCCGCACGCCTATCCGGCCTTCGACCAGGCGGCCATCGACGGCTACGCGGCCCGCTGGGAGGACATCTCCGGCGCGGGCCGCACCGCCGGCGGTGGCTACGGTCCGACCCGGCTCGGCGACCCCCGTCCGGTACGGCTCAACGTGGTCGGGGACCTCGGCGCGGCGAGCTGGCGGCCGGTTCGGCTCACTCCGGGATCCTGCTTCTCGGTCGCGGCCGGATCGCCGCTGCCGATCACCGCCGACGTGGTGGTGCCGGTGGAGTGGACCGACCAGGGCATGGCGGCGGTGGAGATCTTCCGGGTCCCGAAGCGCGGCTACGGGCTGCGTCGGGCCGGTGAGGAACTCCCCGCCGGCACGCTGCTGGCCCGGGCCGGCTCGTACATCTCCCCGGCCCTGGTCGCGGTCTTCGCCGCGACCGGGATCGGGCACGTCGTGGTCCGGCCCAGCCCCCGGGTGGTGATCGTGGCGACCGGCGACGAACTCGTCGACGTGGGCCGGGGCAGCCAGCCGGGTCAGGTCGTGGACGTCAACTCGCACGCGCTCACCGCGGCGGCGGCCGAGGTGGGCGCGCTGGCGTACCGGGTCGGGATCTGCGACGACGATCCGGAGGGCCTGCGTGGGCTGCTGGAGGACCAGACACTGCGCGCCGACCTGATCATCACCACCGGCGGCACCGGGGCCGGGCCCGGCGACATGATCCGACGGGTGCTGTCCCGACGCGACGGTGGCCGGGCCAGCCCGGTCAGTTTCAAGGAGGTCGCCCTCTATCCCGGAAGCACTCTCGGATTCGGTACGGTCGGGGCCGAGGAGGTGCCGGTGGTGTGTCTACCCGGTGAGCCCGGAGCGGCGTTGATCGGATTCGAGGTGCTGGCCCGTCCGGCCATCCAGTTGCTGGCCGGTGCCGAACCGGTGTTCCGGCCCAGCGTGCGGGCACACCTGTTGGAGACGGTCAGTTCGCCGGCCGGGCTGCGCGAGTTCCGTCCCGCCCACGTGGCGGAGCGGCGCGGCGGCGGCTACACGGTCCAGCCGCTGCGCGGCGGACCGTACACGCTCTCCGGGCTGGCCGAGGCGAACGGCCTGGTGGTGCTCGGCGAACGGGTGACCAACGCGGCGGCCGGCTCCACCGTGGACGTGCTGCTGCTGGACCGGCGGCGATGAGTTTCGGTGGGACGCCGGGCTGGCCGGTCGTGCTGCAGGACGGTCCGGTGCTGCTGCGGCCGTACCGCCGCTCGGACGCGGCCGCCTGGTCGGAGGTGCGCTGCGCCAACCGGGCCTGGCTGGCGCCCTGGGAGTCGTCGCCACCCGGCCGGTGGGAGGACCTCAACTCGCCGGCGGCGTTCCGCTACGTCCACCGTGACCACCGCCGCCAGGCCCGGCAGGGGTACGGCATGCCGTTCGCGGTCTGCCTGCGGGAGGGCGGCCGGGAACGGCTGGTCGGGCACATCAACCTCGGCAACATCGTGCGCCGGGCGTTCTGCTCCGGGTACGTCGGCTACTGGGTCGACGCCCGGGTGGCGGGACGCGGGGTGATCCCCACCGCGATGGCGCTGGTTGTCGACCACGCCTTCGGCCCCGGCGGACTGCACCGGATCGAGGTCAACATCCGGCCGGAGAACCGGCCGTCCCGGCGGGTGGTGGAGAAGCTCGGCTTCCGCGAGGAGGCCTACCATCCCCGTTACATGCACATCGACGGCGCCTGGCGTGACCACATCGGATATGCGTTGACCAGTGAGGACGTCGCCGCCGAGGGCGGGTTGCTGGCCCGCTGGCACCGGACGCGTACCGTCGCGCCCTGAGCGCCGTCCGACCCCGCGCCGGTGATCGCCCACGTACCCACCGGTCGGCGCGCCCGCACGATTTTCCTGGTCTGCCCGCCTAACCTGGGGTAACTGGGACGTGCGGCAACGTCGGACGAACCTGCATGATCTTCGTGGTCGGTGGTCCGCGCGTCGCCGTACGATCCACCATCGCCGGGATCCTGTGGTCCGTCCCGATGGTTGCCCAAGCTGGGTGTGACGGGAGGGATGAGGGTGCCGGCCTCGGTGCTCCTCGCCGTCCTCGCCGCCGCCGGACTGCTCGCCCTCGCGCCGGCACTGGTCCGCCGGTACGACGCCACGGAGCGGCTGGCGGCGGAGCGGGCGCAGTCGACGGCGCGGGTGATCCAGCGCCGTCGACGCCGTCGCACTGTTCCCGGTCGGGAGCCGGTCAAGCCACCACGTACCCGAGTTGTCACGGTACGTAGTGACGACTCGCCGGTCTCGGCACCGCCCGCCCCGGCCCGCCGTGCCGCCGCCCTGCGGCTGGTGCCCCGGTCCTCCGGCCGCGGCCGACGCCGACCACCACCCCGCCGGCACACCCCGGCGATCTACCGGCGTCGACGGGTGCTGGCCGCCCTCCTCCTGCTCAACCTCGTCGAGCTGGTCGGAGTGGTCCTGGTCAGCTCCGGATTCTGGATCAGCTTCTCGGTCACCGTGACCCTGCTCGCCGCGTACCTCGTACACCTGCGCGGCCGGGCCATCGCCGACCAGCGGCGCCGGCGGGCCGAGGCCCGGGAGGCGGCATGGCTCGCCGCCCGGCAGGCCGAGGTCCGGCGGGCCCACGCCCGCCGCGCCCAGGCCCGGCGGGAGGCACAGCGCAGGCTCGCCGCCCAGCGCGAACTGGTCCGCCGCGCCGCCCTCGGCCTCGACCAGATCACCGACCTGCCGCGAGCGGCGAGCGGCGGCGGTGGCCGGACCGACGGCGGCGGCCGTCCGGCCAACAGCACCCGCCGCGCCGCCGGTTCCGTCTCCTACCGCCGGGCCGGCGGCCTGCGTGGCCGCCCCTACGAGCTGTGAGGAAGGGTCCCTTGTCATCGGATCTTGTAGGGCGGTGCCCTTCCCGGCCGCCCTGGGCCGTGGGTCCGGCTCGCCTGGTGGGGGCTGGTTCGCGAGAGCCGGGGGTGACCTGTTAGCCTTGTCGCCGGTTCGCCTCTTCGCCTAGAGGTGGGCGCGGATCGGCAAGGGGCTGTGGCGCAGACCGGTAGCGCACCTCGTTCGCATCGAGGGGGTCAGGGGTTCAAATCCCCTCAGCTCCACCCACAAGGGCAATGGCCAGCGGAAACGCTGGCCATTGATCGTTTGGTACGGATCCGGCACAACCCAGCCCGATCCTGCGCCAGTCATAGTCACCGGCAACAGCCTGTGACGTGCTCCGGGCCTCAGGTTGTTGTCCAATCTCCGCCTGCGTCATCAGCTACGGCGGATGTTCCTGGGCATCCGTCGGCGATTCGGGTCTGCCCGATGGGGTGGGAGAACGGCCGTGCGACGGCGGGCGGTCACGCGGTGGTCGCGAGCGATTCCTGGGTTGGGATCGTGTGGCGGCGACGGGTCGGGAGCATCCAGGTCGGGTGGGAGACGCTCCAGGCCGCGGTCTTGCAGATCATCTCTTTGACCCGTACGGCCGTGCTGCCGGTGAGCACGGACGGCTTGGGCTGGTCGTCCGGGGTCACCCACTGCACGAGCGCGTCACGGCGGCCGAGGCTGACGCACTGCCCGGTGTAGCCGATCTTGTTCGGAGGGATCCGGCGTCCGGTCAGGCGAGCGACGATGACGTCGGCCGCCAGGTGGGCCGAGGGAACCCCCGAGGCGCAGGACATCCGCAATGGTTTACCGCTCGCGCCGGGCGCGAGCGCGGCGTCACCGACGGCGTAGACATCGGGGTGCGAGACAGACCGCATGGTGTCGTCGACGACGATCTGTCCCGTCGCGGAAACCTGCAGGGTAGTCGCCGCCGCGATGGGATGGACGGTGAACCCGGCCGTCCAGACGGTCACCTGGGCCGGGATCGCTCGGCCGTCGGTGGTGACAGCGCCGGTCGGCTCGACGCCCGCGATGTCGGTGTGCTCGTGCACCGTGATGCCGAGCCGGGCGACAACCTTGCGCAGGTGGCTCTGGGCCTTCTCGCTCAACCAGTCGCCGAGGCCGCGGCGGGCGGCGAGGGAGACCGTGAGGTCCGGCCGGGCCTCGGCGATCTCGGTGACGGCTTCGATGCCGGTGAGGCCACCACCGACGACAAGCACGGTTTCACCCGCGGCGAGGCCGGCCAGACGGTCACGCAGCCGCAGGGCGGACTGCTTGCCGGCGATGTGGTGGGCATGCTCGGCGACGCCGGGAACGCCGCAGTCGGCAGCGGTGCTGCCGAGGGCGTAGACGAGCGTGTCGTAGGCGATCTCGCCGGGACCGGCGGCGTCGACGACGCCGACGGCCCTGCGTTCGGCGTCAACGGCCGTGACCTGCGCAAGCCGTACCCGCACGTCGGTGCCCGCGAAGACGTCGGACAGCGGGCGGTGCTTCAGGTCCTGGCCGGTCGCCAGCTGGTGCATGCGGACCCGTTCGACGAACTCGGGGGCGGCGTTGACGAGGGTGATCTGTGTGTCCGCGGAGTGCAGCCGCTTGGCCAGGCGCCCGGCGGCGTTGGCTCCGGCGTATCCGGCCCCGAGGACGACGATGCGGTGCTTCATGGTTCCGCTCCTGTCCGGTCGGTGTCTGCTTCCTGAACCGGATGGCGGCGCGAAACCTGACAGCGATGGGATGTGACCTGGCTCACCAGTTCCCGGTGAGTGGCTCCCCGGGTGCGGACCCGGCCCACTGGCGCGTCGCGCGTTCGAGCTTGCCGGGGTTCGCCTGGGCGTGGACGGCCGCGATGCCGTCGGCGGTCACGTCCAGCGAGAAGACTCCGGCGACCCGGTCACCGACCACCATCACCAGCGCGGGTACGCCGTTGGCGACCGCGGCGAACAGGTCGGGGCGACCGCCGATCATCTCCCACTTGGCCTCGCTGGGCGTGAACAGCGTGCGAAGGAACCTCGCCACCCGCAGCGCACCGGTGATCGGTTGAGGCACCGAGAAGACCACCCCGCCACCGTCGCCGATGCTGGTCGCGTCGTCGGTCAGCATCCTCACCAGCGAGTCGGTCCTGCCGCTGAGTGCCGCGGCCAGGAACTCCTCGACGATTTTGCGAGCCGCGGCCGCATCGACCGCCACCCGGCGCCGGTCGTCGGCCAGATGCTGCTTGGCCCGCCGGTAGATCTGCTGGCAGTTCGCCTCGGTGAGGTCGAGCACCTCGGCGATCTCGCCGTGCGAGTATCCGAACGCCTCGCGCAGCACGTACACGACGCGTTCCTTGGCCGAGAGCCGCTCCATCAGCGTGAGCATCGCGATCGAGACCGATTCACGCTGCTCGACGGTGTCGGACGGGCCGAGCATCCGGTCTCCGGCGAAGACCGGCTCGGGAAGCCACTGGCCCACATAGGTCTCGCGCCTGGCTCGCGCCGAGGTGAGTCGGTTGAGGCAGATGTTGGTGAGCACCTTGGTCAGCCATGCCTCGGGTGTCTCGATGAGCTCCCGGTCGGCGGACAACCAGCGCAGGAACGTGTCCTGCACCACGTCCTCGGCATCGTTCGCCGACCCGAGCAGGCGGTACGCGACCGCCTCCAACCGCGCTCTGGTCCCCTCGAACACCTCGACCTCGTGCGAACCGACCAGCATGGTTCCCAGTTAAGCATCCACGGCGGCGACGATGATCCTTCGTGAGACCGTCCGCCGGTTCGACGGACTGTCGGCCGTCGTGCGCAGCAGGACCACCACGCCATCCGCCACCCGGGGGGCGACGGATGGCGAAACCGTGTGGGCTCGGGCCGGGTTGTCGGGGCGTCACCGACGGTTCGGGGTGACGCCCACGACGATGTGGCCAGGTCAGGCGGGCCGACGTCCGAGGGTGGAGAGCGCCAGGTTGCCCTTGACTCGCAGGCGCGGATCGAGGAGCAGTTCCCGGAACGCGTCGATGTCCGCCGGTGCCATGCCGGCCCGGACCAGCTTCTCCCGGATGGCGCCGGCGGTGGCCCGGGGGAGCAGGCAGCCGTGCGTACCACCGGCCCAGGTGCTGGTGAAGCCCTCGGTCTCCGCCTCCAGACCCAGGTCGAGCAGGGCGCCGTGCACCCGTCGGCTCCAGCTCAGATCGTTGCCGGAGCCGCGCAGCGCCGCCTGGAAGGCGTCGTGGTACGCGCCGAAGAGCCGGTCGGCCTCGTCCGGGTCCGGGGCGGCGAGCACGCTGCTGCTCCAGCTTCCCTCGAACTCCTCGACCAGCAGTACGCCTCCCGGGCGTACCGCGTCGACGAGCTTGCCCAGCACGGTGAGCCGCTGTGGCAGGTGGCCGAGCAGCAGTCGTACGTGGATGAGGTCGAAGGTGCCCGGCAGCGGGTCGGTGACGATGTTGTGCTGTCGCAGCTCCACCCGGGGGTCGGCGGGACTGTGCTGCGGGTCGATGTCGGTGGCGATCACCTCTCCGTCCGGTGCGAGGTCGGCGATCGTGCTCGCGATGCTGCTGGCGCCGACGGCGACGACCAGGGCGCGGGCGTCCCGGGCGATTCCGGCCGAGCCGAGCCGCCGGGTGCTGAACGGGTCGTACAGGCCGGCCAGGTGGCGGAGCATGGCGTCCGCCTCGGTTTCGGCGTCCTGGAAGACGTACGTGGTCGACACGAATTCTCCTTGCGGGATGTCAGGCGGTGACGTGACGGATCCAGGGCGCGACCCGGTGTTCGACCGCGCCCAGGAGGTAGAACAGGCTGAGGCTGATGACGCCGAGCAGGGCCACCGCCGCGAACGCCTGGGCCGCGTCGGTACCGGCGTTCTGGATCACGAAGCCGAGCCCGGCGAGGGCGTTGAACAGTTCGGCGACCACGGCACCGATGACCGCGAGCGGCAGTGCGGTCTTGAGGCCGATGAAGATGTGCGGCAGCGCCGAGGGCAGCCGGATCTTGACGAACGTCGTCCAGCGTGACGCGCTGAGGGTGCGGGCGAGTTCGGCGAGGTCGGCCGGGGTGGAGGTGAGCCCGGTCGAGGTCGCCAGGGTGACCGGGAAGAAGCACATCAGCCAGACGAGGACGATCTTGGGTCCCTGGCCGAATCCGCCGATGGCGGCCAGCAGCGGCGCCAGGGCCGGTTTCGGGATGGCGCTGAGCATCAGCAACATCGGGTGGAGCGCCCGCTCGACGTTGCGGGACGCGGCAAGGGTGGTACCGACCAGGACCGCGGTGACGATGGCGAGACCGAATCCGGCGAGCGCCTCGCCCAGGGTGACCCACGCGTTCTCCAGCAGGTAGCCGGGCATCCGGGTGAAGACGGCGGCCACCGCCGGCGGCGCCGGCACGATGTAGGACGGGATCTGGAGGACCACCACCGCCGCCCACCAGGCCGCGACAAATCCGGCGACCCCCAAGACGGGGGGTACGACAACGGACAGCCGAGTCCGGCGGTGGTCGGCGGCGGGATCGTCCCAGTTGGGTGCCATGACGTCGGCGGGTTTCTACCCGATGAGGTCGGGCGAGACGATGTCGGTGGGCTGGATGCTGCTCGGGATCGCACCCGCGCCCTGCAGGATGGCGATGTTACGGGCGATGCGCCCCATGTCGAACTGTCCGATCGGGGTGCTGGCGATGCCCCGGACGTAACCGGTCATGCCCTTGAGTTCGGCGACCGCCGCCTCGGCCTTCTGGCCCTGGGTCTCCTTCTGGCTGGCGTAGATCTGGCCGGACTCGTCGGGGTGTTCGACCGAGTAGGTCAGCCCGCGCAGCAGCGCGGCGTTGAACCGGCGTACCAGGTCCGGCTTGTTCCGTGCGGTCTCGGCGCTCACCCCGATCGCGGAGCCGTGCAGATCGGTGAGGTAGTCGGTAAACGGCAGGGTGACGAGGGGTTCCTTCGCGAGCGCCTGGATCGACTGGACGGCCGGGACGAACTGGCTGATCGCGTCGACCTTGCGTTGGAGGAGCAGCGTCGGATGCTGCGGCGGGGCGGCGTTGACCCACTTGATCTTCGAGTCGTCGAAGCCGGCGAGCTTCGCGTACGTGGGGAAGAGGAGGTGGTTGATCCCGCCTGGAATGTACGAGAGTGTCTTGCCGGCGAGGTCACTCGCCGTCTTGATGCCGCTGCTCTCGAGTGCGACGAAGCATGCGAGGTTCCGCTGGTGCAGCACCGAGGTCAGGGTGAAGTTCGTGATCCCGCCCGGCCGGGTGTATTCGATGATCGCGCCGCTGACGTCGAGGGTGGCGAAGGTGGCCTGCCCCCCGGCCAGATTTTTCAGGTTCTCGGTGGTGCCCTTGCCCGGGAGGACCTGGACGTCCAGCCCCGCCTCGGCGAACCAGCCCTTCTGTCGGGCGACGAAGATCGGCGCCTCGCGACCCTGGAAGCCGGCGCCGGTCAGGATGGTGACCTTTTCCGTCACCGGTGTGCCGGCCTGGTCGCCTTCGCCGCCGCATGCGGTGAGCGCCGTGACGCTGGCTGCGGCGGTGCCGAGCAGGAGGCTGCGCCGAGTGATCGTCGGTGTGGGCATAGTTATCCTCACTTGGAAGACTTGGCAAACTTGGTAAGCAAAGTTTGGGCGTGACCTGGGGCTGAACCTGGGGTACCGCGGAACGAGGGGCCTTCCTGTCGCGAAAAAGCCTCCCTGCCGCCGTGGTTCCGACTCTTCCGGCGGATGGCTGTCGCGGGCAGTCGTGAACCGCGGGGGCAGGGAGGGAGGCGTCCGTGGGGCACGGCCTTGGTGCCTACGCAAGGGAGGCCCCGTGCCTCGCCAAGAGAACCTAGATTGCCAAGCAAACCAAGTCAACGGCGCTTACTACGTAGGCTTGTAAAGCCAGGTCAGGGCATGATCAGATGTGCGTGCCTACGCAAGGGAGCGCCATGCCTGAACCTGTTGTGCCGGTCTACCGCAGGATCATGCGGGAGATCGAAGAAAAAATCGAGAAGGGTGAATTGCGATCGGGAGACCGGTTGCCGTCCATCAGCCAACTGACCGAGCGATACCACTGCTCCGCCCCCACGGTGCGGCAGGCGATCGCCCGACTGCAGGAACGCGGCGTCCTGCAGGGACACCAGGGGCGTGGTGTGTACGTCACGCCCGCCCCGGGCTGAACCCGACGTCGGTCCCCCGCTCCGCTCCCTCCGGCCCGCAGACTCGTCCTGTGTGGTCGGAGGGTAACCCACCGCTCCGAACGCCACTGAACGATCATCTTACAGAGACGGACGGTATTTCCAAGATCCCGGGCCGTGAATTTTCCGGGTGACATGTTCCACTCAGGGTGGCCCAAAGCGGCGTCACGCGGGGCCCATCGACCCCGCGTGGCCACCGTACGGTCAGGACCGGCGGGCGGCGGCGCTCGCCCGTAGGGCAGGCTCCACCACGCCGGCGTAGCCGACGTGCCCGGCCCGGTTCGGGTGGTACGACTCGCCGATCGGGTTCGAGGTGCCGTTCAGCCACTCCACGTCGTCGCAGACCGCGTGACCGGTGAACGGGCCCCGGGCGTCGACGAAGGTGAAGCCGTGTGCGGTGGCCCGGGCCCGGATGGTCGTCGCGAGCAGATCCGCGGCGGCGTTCAACTCGGTCTGTTCGCCGGGGGAGATTCGGGCGATGATGTTGCACTCCTCGCCGTTGAAGAGCCGGGGATAGCCGACCACCACGACCCGGGCGTTGGGTGCCAGGGCCCGGATCCGGGAGTAGAGCTGGTCGAGTCGACCCGGCAGGGTGTTGCGGATCTGGGCCTCCGCGTTGTCGATCTGGGACCAGCAGTTGGTGGGCCAGGGCAGGGCGCACTGCACGATCACCGACGACCAGCCGATGTCGTTGCCGCCGACGGTGACCGTGACGTGGTTTGTCGCCGAGCTGAGGCTGCCGAGCTGGTTGTTGAGTACGCCGGAGACCGTCGCCCCGGCGCAGGCCGGGAAGGTGAGGGTGGCCCCGATCCGGGCGGCGGTGAGAGCCGGGTACGAGTGTCGGGACCGCTGGCACGATCCACTGTCCGGGTAGTATTCACGGGTTCCGGTGCCGGAGGCGTACGAGTCGCCGAGTGCGGTGTAGCTGCTCGCCGCGGCGTGGGCGGGTGCGGCGGTCAGGCTGACCGTCAGCGCGGTGACCATGGAAGTGGTGATGGCGGCGAGGACGTGGGCGGTACGGCGACACGGCGACATGGACGCTCCTGACACATCGGCGACAGTGGATGTCAGGCTGACAGATGCGCGGCCCGGGCGGAAGCGGTCGGCCAGGTGGGCCTTCCCTTTGGCCGGAGCACTCGGTATCAAGAGGTTGCGGGCGTATCGACGGAGGCCAGTGACGCACGTGACCCGGGTGGGCCGTCTCCCCGGGCCGGGAAACGGCCGACGGCGTCCGGCGAGGGGGGAGACGTGTCTGAGGTCGGCATCAGTCCACCACAGCCGGACGGCATCACCACCGCGATCGAGTTCGTCGCCGGACTCCGGCGGCTCCGCCTGTGGTCGGGACTGACGTACCGGCAGATCGCGGTAGGGGCGGACCGGTTGGGCACTGCCCTGCCGGCGAGCACCTTCGCGTCGGTGCTCAGCCGGTCGAGTCTGCCCCGTCGCGAGGTGGTTGCGATCTTCGCCCGGGTCTGTGGCCTGGACGAGTCGTCGGTGGCGCGCTGGGTCGAGGTGCGCGACGACGTGGCGGGTCGCGAACTGGCGGGGATCGGAGGGGCCGCGCCGGCACCGACCGGCGGTGAACCGACGACCACCGGCCCGTCCGGCGGTGGACCACCGGCCACCGGCCCGGTGGCCGGAGCGTCCGCGCCGACCCCTGACCTGGGCGGTGCCGGCCCGGCGGGCGGTGATCCGGGCGGTCTCGGACGTGCGGGCGGGCTGGGTGGCCCGACCGGGCCGGGTGACGACTGGGCGGTACCGGCGATGCTGCCCGCCGACATCCCCGACTTCACCGGCCGGAGGTCGATGGTGACCGCCCTGCGTGAACTGCTGGCCGGACCCGACCACGGCCAACGGACGGCGTTGACCGTCGGCGCCATCGCCGGGATGGGCGGCGTCGGCAAGACCACCCTGGCCGTACACGTCGGGCACCAGGTCCGGGACGGGTTCCCGGACGGCCAGCTCTACGTGAACCTGCGAGGCGCCGAGGCGGCGCCACTGGACCCGGCCGAGGTGCTGGCCCGGTTCCTACGGGCGGTCGGTGTGCCAGGACGGGCCGTGCCGGCCGACCCGGTGGAACGGGCCGAGCTGTACCGCAGCCGGTTGGCTGGCCGGCGGGTGCTGGTGCTGCTCGACAACGCGGCCTCGGTGGAGCAGGTCCGGCCGCTGCTGCCCGGTACCGCCTCCTGCGCGGTCCTGGTCACCAGCCGGGTACCGCTGACCAGTCTGCCCGCCGGGCTCCGGGTGGACCTGGCGGAGCTGACCGACGACGAGGCGGTCGCGATGCTGGCCCGGATCATCGGCGCGGGCCGGGTGGCGGGGGAGCCGGCTCAGGCCACCGGGATCGCCGGACTCTGCGGACACCTGCCGCTGGCGGTACGGATCGCCGGCGGCCGGTTGGCCGGTCGGCCCGGCTGGCCGATCGCCCGGTTGGCGAGCCTGCTCGGCGACGAACGGCGCAGACTGGACCGGCTCGCCACCGGCGACCTCGCGGTACGGGCGTCGATCGGGCTCAGCTACCACGGACTGGACGAGCCGGCCCGTCGGTTGTTCCGGCGGCTGAGCCTCTTCGACGTACCCGATTTTCCGGCCTGGCTGGCGGCGCTGCTGCTGGCCCGTTCGGTCGACGAGGTGACGGACCAGTTGGAGGCGTTGGTCGACGCCCAACTGCTGACCGTCACCGGCCCGGACCTGGCCGGGCAGCTCCGGTACCGGTTCCACGACCTGGTCCGGCTGTTCGGGCGGCGGGAGGCCGAGACACACCGGCTCACCGAGCGTCCGGCCGACGTCCTGCTGCGGGGTTTCGGGGGTTGGCTGGCGGTCGCGGAGGAGATGGCGTCCGGGGTGCCCGGGCCCTGCTACGCCCCGATCCACGGCGCGCTGCCCCGGCCCGGTGTCGACTGGTCGGAGCTGTACGCGCTGCGTACCGACCCGACCAGGTGGTTCGAGGCGGAACGACCGGCGTTGCTCGGCCTGATCCGGCAGGCCTGTCGACTCAGTCTGGACGAGGTGGCCTTCGGCCTCGCCGGCTGCCTGGAGAAGTACTTCGACGTCCGGGGCATGTACGTCGACTGGGCCGCGACGAACACCGAGGTGATGGCACTCTGCCGGGAGCGGGGCAACCTGCTCGGCGAGGCGGTGATGCTCCGGGGGCTGATCGACGTCAGCACCTGGACGATGGAGGACCAGGACGGCGCGGCGACCGCCGTCCTGCACCGGGACGCGTCCCGGCTGCTGGAGATGTTCACCCGGTTGAACCACCGTGCCGGCATGTCCGACGCCGCGGTGCTGGACGCCTGGGCCCGGGCCGCGATGGGGGACCAGGCCGGCGCGGTCGAGTCGGCCGGGTTGGCGCTGCGGCTGGCGGAGGAGTCGGCACACACCGGCGGTAAGGTCCGTGCCCACCTCGCCCTGGCGATGGCGCACGCCGAGCGGCGCGACTTCGACACCGGCGTCCGGCACCTGACCGGTGCGTTGCGGCAGGCCCGGGCGTTGGGCAACCCGCGGTGCGAGGCGACCGTGCTGCAGTTCGTCGGGATCGGACAGCGGGAACTCGGCGACTACCAGGCGAGTCAGCAGGCCCTGGACGAGTCGCTGGCGATCTGCCGTGCCCACCGGGACACCTACACGGAGGCACTCACCCTGCTCGCCCTGGCCCGGTTGTACCTGGTGCAGGGCGACCGGCGGGCCCGGGCGGCGGCCGAGGCGTCCCTCGCGATCGGCCGGCGACACACCATGCGGCACCATGTCGCCGAGGCACTCGGGCTGCTCGGCGAGATCGAACTCGCCGAGGGGCGTCCGACCCGGGCGATCGCCCATCTGGAGGAGTCGGTGGCGATCTGGCGTACCCGGGGATGGCTCTCCTTCCAGGCCGCCGCGCTGACCAACCTGGGGCGGGCCTACCTCAGCGCCGATGCCGGCGCCGCCCGGTCGGCGCTGACCGAGGCCCGGGAGATCTACCTGAACCTGGGCGACGATGCCCGGGTGGGCGAACTGGACGCGTTGCTGGACCTCGCGGCCGTTCAGGGCGCCGCCGAGGCGGGCGCCCGGAACACCACGACGACCCCGGCCTGACGGAGACCGCCTCCGCCGCGCCGCGCCGGTCCGGCTGAGGACGGGGTACGCCGTTCAGCCCGGTTGGTCCGGCGGGTCGGCGGCGAGCCGGCGGCCCAGCTCCGTCCCGCTGCCGTGCCGGAGACCCGACACCGGTTCCGACGGCGGCGGACGGCGGGCCGGACGCCGTATGACCGGTACGAGCACCGGGGCCGCCGCGGCTGCCCGTTGCTCCGCCGCGACCAGCTCCTCGACCGCGCCGTCCGGTACGTCCACCGGGCCGAGGTCGGCGGCGAACTGCTCGCGCCAGGCCGGATGCAGTCGACTCTGCAGCAGGTGCGTGCCGGAGATCCGCACCGGTGCCGGCCCGAGCAGGCCGACGATCGCCTCGGCCGCCTGCCGCCGCCGCAGCCACGCCCGCCGTTCCGCCTCGGTGAACCGCGGGCCCTCCCCGTGGACCCGCGTCATGGCGTCCGCGGCGTGCGCCTCGGCGGCGATCCGACGGACCCGCAGACCGAGCGGCGAGTTGTCGTCGACCTCCGGCGGGCGGTGCTCACCGGCCGTCGCCCGGTCCAGGGCCTCGACCAGCTCTGGGTAACCGTCGAGGCCGGTCTCGGCGGCGAGCCGGCGCGCCTGGGCGAGCAGGGCGACAAGCAGCCTTTCCTCGTCCGCGTAGGTCAACCGGGCCACCACGGTCGGTTCGGCCTGGGCCGGGAAGGCTCCGCTGGTGGGCGGCCCGGGCAGGGCCGGCAGGAACTGGGCGCTGGACAGTGCCGGGCGGAGCAGTTCACCGTGGAACGCGATGCCGAGTTCGGCCCGGAGGACGTCGAGTACGGCCGGGATGTCCTCGTCCGGATAGCGGGTGGTGTCCAGGGGCACCAGACCGGCGTCGCGCAGGGCCGGCAGGAACAGGTCCGGCTCGCGGCCGTGGCGGCGTTCCGGGCGGAGGGTGTCGTACCCGGTGATGACCGTCCCGTCGACAACGAGCGTGAACCGGGTGCTGTGGCCGGTGTGCCGCAGGGCCACCGCCCGGGTGCCGACGGAGAGCCGACGCAGCACCTCCGGACGTACGCCCTCGGGGCTGCGCTGCTCCTCGACCGCGAACGCCCAGCCGTCGACCCGGCCGACCCGGAGCACCGGAAGGAAGCCCTCGGTCCAGGAGTCCCGCAGCTCCCGGGCCTGCTCCCGGGTCCGGGGCGTGGCCTGCGCCGGGTCGGCGCCGAACCGGCGCAACAGCTCGGCCTCGTCGACGTCCGCGACGAAGGCGAGTCCGAAGTGGTGGTACCCGCCGAACCGGCCGGCCTCGGCGGCGGGTGGAAACAGTTGCCGCAGCCGGCGCATTGCCGGCCGTACCGTCGGTGGGGCAGGAGTTCCGGACTCGCGTGCCTCGGCGGCCAGGTCGAGCGGGGAGCGGGGCGCCGGATGCTGTTCCTGGACCAGTTCCCAGTGCAGCCGTACGCCGTCGGCCGCCGGATGCCAGTGCCGGACCGGCCGGTCCCGGTCCAGTCCGTCGGCGATGTCCGCCAACAGGTCGGCCAGGGACGGCCAGTGGCCGAAGTGGGTGACGTCGCCCTTGAGGTGTACGCCGACCGCCCCGTACGTGACGCCCGGCCGGCAGTCCACCACCAGCATGTCCACCGAGTTGGTCTTGCCGAACGGCACCCACTGCGGATGCCAGTACCAGCCGAGCAGCCCGTCGTCCTCGTCGTGGTGATCCTCGTCGTCGACGGTGGACATGCCGAGAGCGTCGGTTGTCGTCCGCCACCGGCGGGGGATCTCCTCCACCCGCATGAGCTGGTATGAACCGCCGAGGGTGAACGCGCCCGGCCCGTCGTCGGCCCCGTCGTGCCGGGCCAGCGAGGCGACCAGGTCCTCCGGGAAGGTCACCCCGATCGTCTGCTGGGCGGCCTCGACCGCCGCCGGGTCGGCGGGTGGTCGCAGTGAGGTGTACGTCTGCGGGGCGTTGCTCGCCAGCCACCGCTCGACCACCGCCCAGCTCTCGGCCACCTGCTCGGCGTTCATCCTCGCGCGTCCCCCGACAACGGTCATCGACTGAACCCACTTCCCGTCCGCCGCCCGGCGGAAGCGTATCGGGTCCGGCCACCGTCTGCGGTTCCCGCGACGGCGGCGGCATCCGGCCAGTGGCGGCGAACAGCCAGCGGCGGCGACCGGTCAGCGACCGCGACCGGTCGGCCGGCGGTCCCGTCCCGGGTGGTACCGCCGTGGAGGAGACGGTCCACGCCGGGACGGGTCGGTTCGGGGCGGCGTCAGCCGGTGGGGAGCAGGGTGCTGTCCCGGGTCCGCCGACGCCGGGGCTCCGCACCGCCGCGCGGCCTCGGCGTCTTCGGTACCTTCGCGGTCAGCCGGAACCAGAACGAGCCGTAGCCGGGCAGGGTGAGCTGGTACGGCCGGGCGCCGACCGGCGGGAACGGGGTCTGGCCGGTCAGCTCGACCGGTTGGTGACCGAAGAACCGGCTGTCCAGCGCGAGCTGCGCCGGTTGGGGACGCGCGGACAGGTTGTGCACACAGAGCACCACCTCGGCGCCCTCGTGTTCCTCGCCCGTGCCGTCGTACTCGCGCAGGAACGCCAGCACCGCCGGGTTCTTGCCGCCGAGGTCCCGGAACGAGCCGAGCGCCAGTGCCGGATGCCGCTTCCGTACCTCGATCATCTGTCGGGTCCACTGCAGCAGGGACGCCGGTTGTTCCATCTGCCGTTCCACGTTGACCGCCTGGTATCCGTACACCGGGCCCTGGTTGACCGGCAGGTAGAGCGCGCCGGGGTCGGCCTTGGAGAAGCCGCCGTTGCGGTCCGGGGACCACTGCATCGGGGTACGGACGCTGTTGCGGTCGCCGAGCCAGACGTTGTCGCCCATCCCGATCTCGTCGCCGTAGTACAGCACCGGCGAGCCGGGCAGGGACAGCAGCAGCGAGGTGAAGAGTTCGATCTGGTTCCGGTCGTTGTTCACCAGCGGCGCCAGCCGACGGCGGATGCCGACGTTGACCCGCATCCGCGGATCCTTGGCGTACTCGTTGTAGAGGTAGTCGCGTTCCTCGTCGGTGACCATCTCCAGGGTCAGCTCGTCGTGGTTGCGAAGGAAGGTGCCCCACTGACAGCCGGCCGGGATCTGCGGGGTCTGGGCGATGATCTCCGAGATCGGGTACCGCGACTCGCGGCGGACCGCCATGAAGATCCGGGGCATCACCGGGAAGTGGAACGCCATGTGGCACTCATCGCCGCCGACCGCCGGATCACCGTAGTAGTCGACCAGGTCGGCCGGCCACAGGTTCGCCTCGGCGAGCAGCACCCGCCCCGGGTACTCGTCGTCGACCATCCGGCGCAGCCGCTTCAGGTACGCGTGCGTCTCCGGCAGGTTCGCGCAGTCGGTGCCCTCGCGCTCGTACAGGTAGGTGATCGCGTCCAGCCGGAAGCCGTCGATTCCGAGTTCCAGCCAGAACCGTACGACGTCGAGCATCGTCTCCTGGACCGTCGGGTTGTCGTAGTTCAGGTCCGGCTGGTGGGCGAAGAACCGGTGCCAGTAGAACTGCTGACGTACCGGGTCGAAGGTCCAGTTGGAGGGCTCGGTGTCGCAGAAGACGACCGGCACCCCGGCGTACCCGGTGTCGGTGTCACGCCAGACGTAGAAGTCGCCGTACGGGCCGGTCGGGTCCTGCCGGGACTGGTGGAACCACTCGTGGGTGTCCGAGGTGTGGTTCAGCACGAGGTCGGTGATCACCCGGATGCCCCGGGCGTGCGCCTCGTCGACCAGGGTCAGGAAGTCGTTGAGCGTGCCGTACTCGGGGGAGATCCGCAGGTAGTCGCGGATGTCGTAGCCGCCGTCGCGGCGCGGTGAGTCGTAGAACGGGGGCAGCCAGAGGCAGTCCACACCCAGCCACTTCAGATAGTCCAGCTTGGAGGTCAGCCCGGGCAGGTCGCCGTGGCCGTCGCCGCTGGCGTCGTAGCACGACTGCACGAACATCTCGTAGAAGACCGCCCGCTTGTACCACTCCGGTTCGACCGGGAGTTGGCGTGCGCGACGGCGGGGCTGGGGTGCCGGCCGCTGGGCCGGCGACGGAGCGGTCTGCGCGGGCGGTGGGACCACCCGGTCGGCCAGGTCGGACATGGGCTCTCCTCCGGGTTGCGAGGGCGAAGTTCCCACGGGCACGTGGTGTGGGAGTCCGCGGAAACGCGGGGAGAGGTCACCGGCGCCGATGGCGGCGGCTCACCGCCGTTATACGGCGTCAAACGGGCCGGTCGATCAGCGGTGACGGCAACATACTTGTAACCAAGCCGACGGTTCGGCAAGTGCGGGTGCCGGAGACGTGAGGCCGATCCGGGCCGTGGGTGCGGGAGCGGCGGCCGGAGCGTCGGCGGCCCGGGCAGCTGATGCCCGTCCGGGCAGTGCGCACCATATATCCGTTACGGCGGGCGGTGCGTCGGTCGGAAATCTGACTGAACACCACCCGTTGTGCGGGTGATCCATGGTGGTTAAGCTCCTTGGTGCGCGCCCCAATCGCCCGCTTCCCCCGTGGCAGGCGATCGGGGCGCGTCCTATTTCTCGGCCATCCCTGTCGGCCCTCTTTCCGGCCAGCTCACGAGGGACCGGCTCAGATCCAGCGGTTGCCGAGCCACATCCGGGCGGACCACTCCGCGTACGGGATGACCTGCCCGACGAAAACCGGATAGAAGTACGCGAAGCAGATCGCGACCAGCAGGACGTACGTCCCGGCGACGATGGCACCGATCATGCGCCGATCGCTCACCCGGCTGTTCTCGCCGGAGTCAGGGGCAGCAGCGCCCGCCCCCTCCCCGGAGGACAGGCCGCCGCCCGCCGTCGGAGCGCGGACCGGTCCGGCGATCGCCCCCAGCACGTAGGTCACGGCGAGGACCAGGAACGGCACGATCGGGGCCAGGTAGAAGGAGAACATCGTCCGGTTGTCCAGCGCGAAGTAGAACCAGGGCAGCCAACCGGCGGCCACGATCAGCAGGATCGCCCCGGCCCGCCAGTCGCGGCGGGCGATGCCGAGCCAGACGAGCGCGGCGAGCGCCGGCAGGAACGACCACCAGAGCAGCGGGGTGCCCAGCAGCAGGACCTCGGAGGCGCAGGTCGCCGCGGCGCAGGCGCCCTGGTCGGAGTAGTGGAAGGCGACCGGCCGGCCGAGCAGCAGCCACTGCCACGGCCAGGACTGGTAGGGATGGGTGTCGTCGAGCTGGGCGTGGAACTTGAACGCCTCCACGTGGTAGTGGAACAGGTTCTGCAGGTCGCCGATGACCGGCGGGCTGGCGTGGCCGGTGTCGGCGAGCCAGTTCCGGAAGTAGCCGTTGTCGCTGACGAACCAGCCCGTCCAGGTGGCGAGGTAGGCGCCGACCATCAACACCCCGGCCAGGAGGAGCCAGCCGCCCTCGTCGAGCAGGGTGTCCCGCCACGGTCGACGTACGCCGGCGGAGCGGCGGGCACCGACCTCCCAGAAGATCACCAGCAGGGCGAACGCCGGCAGGAAGTAGAGAGCGCTCCACTTCACCCCGATCGCGCAGCCGAGCAGGACCCCGGCGAACAGCCGCCACCAGGGGACCGAGTCGGCGAGCCGGAACGGGGGCCGGTTCGCCCGGCCGGGCCGGCTCGGGTCGAGCCCGGACTCGACGGCGCGCAGCCAGCGCCGGCGCCGCTGGTCCCGGTCGAGCACCAGGGCGCCGAAGGCGGCCAGGACGAAAAAGCTCAGGAAGATGTCGAGCAGCGCGGTACGGGACAGCACCAGGTGGTAGCCGTCCAGCGCGAGCAGCAGCCCGGCGGTGCAGCCGAGCACGGTCGACCGGAACATCCGTCGGGCGATCCGCACCAGCAGCAGGACGGAGAGGGTGCCGACGATCGCCGCCGCGAACCGCCAACCGAGTTCGTTGTACCCCCAGATCCGCTCGCCGAGCGCGATCATCCACTTGCCGAGCGGCGGATGTACGACGTACGCGGCGGTGTTGTTCTGTTCGTCCCACTCGATGCCGCGCTGGAGCAGTTCCTGCGCCTCGGTGGCGTAGTAGACCTCGTCGAAGATCTTGCCCTTGGGGCTGCTCAGCCCGACCAGGCGCAGGATGCCCGCGATCAGTACGATCACGCCGGTGGCCAGCCAGGACCACGGGTCGAGCCGGGTCTCCAGCGGGGCCAACCGACGCCGGATGATCGCCGGCACGCCGGAGAGCGGACGGTCGGGCCGGTCGGCTCGGCTGGTCGCGGTCGGCCCTCCGCCGGAGTCGTGCGGGGTCGCCTCGGCCACCGGTTCCGCCGCCGTCCCGGCCTGCCCCGGGATCTCGGTCTGCGCTGTCGACGCCAGAGTCACCCCGTGATCGTAGGCTGCCATGGTGTGAATTGGGGCACGACGCTCGCGATATGCGATGACGCATGTCGATGGAAGGCTCGGAAGGAGTCGGTTCGTGGGAAATTTGCCCGGTGATGGGCGGCTGATCCTGCTCGGGGCGCCGCTCGGCAACCCCGGTGACGCCTCCGCCCGACTGCGGGACACCCTCGCCCGGGCCGACGTGGTCGCCGCCGAGGACACCCGCCGACTCACCCGACTCGCCCGTGACCTCGACGTCAGCATCGCCGGCCGGATCGTCTCCTACTTCGAGGGCAACGAGGAACGACGTACCCCGGAACTGGTCGAGGCGGTCCTCGGCGGCGCGCTGGTGGCGTTGGTCACCGACGCCGGGATGCCGAGCGTCTCCGACCCCGGCTACCGGCTGGTCCGGGCCGCCCTGGACGCGGGCGTGCCGGTCAGCGTGGCGCCCGGCCCGAGCGCCGTCACCACCGCGCTCGCCCTCTCCGGCCTGCCCACCGACCGGTTCTGCTTCGAGGGTTTCCTGCCCCGTTCCGGCGGCGGTCGCCGGTCGCGGCTGCGGGCGCTGGCCGCCGAGGAACGCACCCTGGTCTTCTTCGAGGCGCCACACCGGGTGGCGGACACCCTCACCGACCTGGCCGCCACGTTCGGGCCGGACCGGCCGGCCGCGCTCTGCCGGGAGTTGACCAAGACGTACGAGGAGGTGCTGCGTCGCCCGCTCGGTGAACTCGCCCGGTGGGCGGCGGAGGGGGAGCCGCGTGGCGAGATCACCCTGGTGGTGGCGGGCGCCCCGGCGACCGCCGCCGAGGTCCCGGCCGACGCGGACCTGCGGGCCGCGGTCGCCGACCTGGAGGCCACCGGTACGTCCCGGCGCGACGCCATCGCCGCCGTCGCCACCGAGTACGGCCTGCGGCGCCGCCACGTGTACGCCGCCGTCCACCCACCTGCCGCCGCCCGGTAGGCGGCGGTGGTTCAGTAGGCGGCGACGGTTCAGTAGGCGGCGACCAGGAAGCCGGCGGTGAGCAGCAGCGGTCCGGCGTAGCTGACCAGGGCGGCGCGGTGCCGGTGACCACGATCGGCCAGTCGGAGTGCCCCGGTGCACCAGCCGACCGCGGCGGTGCAGATCAGCACCACCCCGAGCCCCAGTGACCAGTGCAGGTGCAGCAGGCCGGTGCCGGAGCCGACGTACGCCTTCGTGCTTCCCCCGTCGATGATCCGGGCCGGGAATTCGAGGCCGACATCCTCGGGATCCGCGGCCATCCCGATCAGTCGTACGTCCCGGGCGACGAGTCGGCCGTCGGCGGCGACGAACTCGCCTCGGCAGTGCTGGCCGAGACCTCGGCCCCGGCAGCTCTCCACGATCACTGTGCCCTGTTCGCCGTGGCCGATCGCGAGCCACCAGGGCTCCGCGCTGACCCAGGCGAAGAAGCTGGCGGCCAGGGAGAAGAGGATCACTCCGGCGAGCCCGAGCACCGGGTTCGGCGGCGGCTTCGGCGGTCGGGCCGGACGGGGGCCGCCCGCCTCGGCCGGTGGTTTCCTCGGTCGGCCGTACCAGGTCCGAGGGGTCTTCTCCACCGGGCGGCCGTCCCAGTGCACCTCCTCGATCGGCAGCCAGAAGTCGTTGTCGTCCTCCTCCTCGGCGCCGGTCTCCGGCCGGGCGGAGCCGGTACGGGCGGCCGGGATGGCGGAGGGCACCGTCTCGTCCCGGGCTGCCGGGGCTCGGGGTACGCCGGTGGCCCGAGGTGCCCGCTGCGGCAACATGGCGAGCGGGGCGCCGGTGGTGGGCTCGATGACCGACGGGTGGGGCAGCGTGCCGGGTGCGCCCGACCAGGGTGAGCCGAGGGCCGGGGAGGCGCCGCCGAACGGGGTGGCCGCCGTCGCCTCGTACCCGGATGCCGTTCCTGCGGGCGCGCGGGGCGACGGCGCCGGAGTGGAGCCGGCCGTGGCCCGGTCCCCGGGGGTCGACGCGCCCCGCCCGCTGCCCGGCGCGGTCGGCTGGTCGGCCGGTGCCGCGGTCCGGTCATTCATGGCCGGCGAGGTGGCGTCGGCTGGTGGCGCGGTCCGGTCGCCCCCGGCCGGCGGGGTGGCGTCGACCGGCACGTCGAGGCCGACCTCCGGTGGCGGGGTTTCCGCTGGTTGCTGCCCACCTGAGCTGCCCGTCACCGTTCCATTGGACACCGCCACTACGCTCCGAATGCGAAAGCGCACAGCGCGTGTCGGACCCAGTTGAGTCGGAAATCTGCCACTTCGGCCTGCTCGGCCCGGAGAACGTGCCGGCGACGTTGGTTCGCGGTCGCCCGGCAGGGGTCACTAGGCTTGCTGTTCATGAGTCACGTTCTCGCGGCGGTCGCCTGGCCGTACGCCAACGGCCCGCGCCACATCGGCCACGTCTCCGGTTTCGGCGTCCCCTCCGACGTGTTCAGCCGGTACATGCGGATGGCGGGGCACGACGTACTCATGGTCTCCGGCACCGACGAGCACGGCACCCCGATCCAGGTGCAGGCCGACAAGGAGGGGGTCACCCCCCGGGAACTGGCCGACCGCTACAACCGGGTGATCGTCCAGGACCTGCACGGGCTCGGGCTCTCCTACGACCTCTTCACCCGGACGACCACCCGCAACCACTATGCCGTGGTCCAGCAGCTGTTCGAGACCCTGCACGCCAACGGCTACATCGTGCCCAAGGTCACCATGGGCGCGATCTCCCCGTCGACCGGCCGTACCCTGCCCGACCGCTACATCGAGGGCACCTGCCCGATCTGCGGCTACGAGCACGCCCGGGGCGACCAGTGCGACAACTGCGGCAACCAGCTCGATCCGATCGACCTGGTCAACCCGCGCTCGAAGATCAACGGTGAGACGCCGCAGTTCGTCGAGACCGAACACTTCTTCCTCGACCTGCCCGCCTTCGCCCAGGCGCTCGGCACGTGGCTGGACAGCCGGGAGGGCTGGCGGCCCAACGTGCTCCGGTTCTCGAAGAACCTGCTCGACGACCTCCAGCCCCGGGCGATCACCCGCGACCTGGAGTGGGGCGTACCGATTCCGCTGGAGGGCTGGCAGGACCGCTCCGACAAGCGGATCTACGTCTGGTTCGACGCGGTGATCGGCTACCTCTCCGCATCGATCGAGTGGGCCCGGCGCTCCGGCGACCCGGACGCCTGGCGCCGCTGGTGGTCGGCGGACGGCGAGGGCAAGGACGCCCGTGGCTACTACTTCATGGGCAAGGACAACATCGTCTTCCACTCGGTGATCTGGCCGGCGCTGCTGCTCGGCTACGACGGCGAGGGCGACCGGGGCGGCGAGCCCGGCGACCTGGGCCGGCTCAACCTGCCGACCGAGGTGGTCTCCAGCGAGTTCCTGACCATGGAGGGCAAGAAGTTCTCCTCCTCCCGTCAGGTGGTCATCTACGTCCGGGACTTCCTGGAGCGGTACGACGCCGACGCGCTGCGCTACTTCATCGCGGTCGCCGGCCCGGAGAGCAACGACACCGACTTCACCTGGTCCGAGTTCCTCCGCCGCAACAACGACGAACTCGTCGCCGGCTGGGGCAACCTGGTCAACCGGTCGATCTCGATGGCCGCGAAGAACTTCGGCGCGATCCCGCCGATCGACCCCGCCGGGCTCACCGAGGCGGACGAGGCACTGCTCGCCACCGCGAAGGCGGCCTTCGCCACGGTCGGCGGACTGATCGGGAAGCACCGGCAGAAGCAGGCGATCGGCGAGGCGATGAAGGTGGTCGCCGAGGCGAACCGGTACCTCTCCGACCAGGCACCGTGGAAGCTGAAGGGCGAGGACGACAAGCCCCGGATGGGGACCATCCTGCACGTCGCGCTCCAGGTGGTCAGCGACGCCAACACGCTGCTCACCCCGTTCCTGCCGCACTCCGCGCAGAAGATCCACGAGCTGCTCGGCGGTACCGGGGTGCACGCCCCGATGCCGCAGGTCGTGGAGGTCGAGGACCTGGACGGCGGGCCGGCGTACCCGGTGCTGACCGGCGACTACACCGTCGGGACACGGTGGGAGTCGGTGCCGGTCGAGGCGGGCCGGGCACTGGCCGCCCCGAAGCCGGTCTTCCGCAAACTCGACTCGTCCATCGTGGACGAGGAACTCGCCCGACTCGGCGACTGACCCGACCCGGGCGGGTCCCCGTCGGTCGTCGACGACCAGCTCTCGTGACCGGGGAGCGTGTGACATGTCCCGGCATGTCACACGCTCCCTGATCACGTACGGGGGCAGGAACGGTCCTGTTCGCGGGGTGACCGGACCTTTGCGGTGCGTGGTATAACGCTTGAGGCGGTTTCACCTGCGCGGGGGGCTCGAATGGTGGAAGCAACCGAACCAGGCTGGCGGCCCGAATACCGCGGCCCCGACGCCAGTCTCGGCGACGTCGGCTCCGGCAAGATTTTCGGCGCGAACCTCTACGACCTGTACCGGGCTGGACGCATCCTGCTGCCCGGGTCGCCCGGGTCTACGCCGAACAGACCACCCGGATACACGGGATCAGCGGGCCGATGCAGTCGCAGTTCAACGTTCCCGGGCGGGGGCCGAACGCAGCCCATCGCAGCCTTCTGGAATTGCGGGACGAGGTGCACGAGGTGTTGCGGCAGACCTCGCTGCGGATGGCGGAGGTCGCCGCGGCGCTGGTCCTGACTGCCGAGCGTTACGCGTCCACGGACGAGGCGGCGGTCAGGGAATTCACCAGACTCCTCGGTGCCGACCACGCCTCCGACTACCAGCGTCCCGCTCCCGAGCTGCCGGATCCGCCGGCCATCGGCGATCCGCCGCCGGTCGATCCGGCTCGCCGTATGGGCCTCGGCATCTGACCAGCCAGGGGAAAACATGACCGACAGTTCGATACCGTTCAACTACTACCTGCTGGAGAAGAATCTCACAGAGGTCGGCACCTATCTGACCGAGCTGCGCTACATCGACCAGGTCTTCGCGTACATGAACAGCGAGGCGTCGGGCCTGTGGGACATCGTTTTCGATGGGATGTCCAGCGCCTTTAGCAGCGGTGGTCACAGCATCACTGTGGAATTCGGCGGGACGGTTCCGTTCCGAAGGTCCTGGGTTCTGCCGGCAGCTGAATTCGGGCTGCCGTTTCAGGACTCAAGGCCGGATGAGGCCAAGCAGCAGATCGCGAAATACGAGGTGGAGGCCCGGGAGTGGGCGGGGAGCAACATCGCCACGGTCAGGTCGATGGTTGCTTCAATCGCCCATCCAGCCGGGTCCGTCTATTCCGCCGACATGATCGGACCGGTGAAGGACGCGTTGCACGAACTGGAAGACCGCATCCCCGATGACTTCGGCAAGCTGACGTACAGCCTCGGCGACTGGGAGGGTGACGCCGCCCGGGAGTTCGTCACCAACTTCTACCACCCTTTCCAGCACACCCTGGACAGCCACCGGCGGATGCTCAACGCGTTCGCCGGCAGCCTGGCCAGCGCCCATGCGATCGTCGAGGCCACCCAGCAGAGTCTGATGAACGTGGTGCACCACACCCGGGAGGCGCTCCTGGAGCAGTTGAAGTTGCGGGCCGAGCAAGCCAAAGCAGCGAGCGACAAGTCGGTCAAGACCGCCTTGGTGCTAATCGAGGCCCCCCTGCCCATCTTGGCGACGAAGGGCCGCTGGGAGCAGGGGCTTGGCGCGGTCGACGCCGGCTCCGCACTTGCGGGTACGGCTCTGGAGGAACATGCCCTGACCGGAAGTACCGCCGAGGAACTGTTACTCGCACTGACCAAGGCCATCACGCTTATCGAAACCAGGACGGACCAGCAGTACGTCAGACTCAATCAAGAAGTGCAGAATGTCCTTGCCCGGATGGAGTCCATTCGTCACATGCCCGACGGAGCGGACGGGCGGCTCGTGCCGCCCCGGCCCCGGCTGGTAGACGGCGTCGACAGTGGCGACTTTTACATGCCGTCAGTCCGATGAACGAGGCCGTCGTCATGCTTCCACGTCATCGCGCGCGCTCTGCTGTCGTGCGCCAATCGGCGATGCTGGCCACCGCGACCATGCTGCTGGTTCTGGGATGTGACTCCGCCCCGGACCCGATCGAGACGTCTGAACCGAATGTGACATACGAACAGGTGGATGAGGACCTGTGTAACCGCCTCAAGGCGGACCAGGTTGCCGCCCGGTTCGGCCTGGGACTCCGTCCCTCATACGATCGGACGGTCCGATTCAACGCCGTACCGGATCACGTCTACCTTACCTGCGGATTCTGGGCGTACGACGGCGGCGAGCGCTTCCGTACGCCGCTGGGTGAGTTCGATCCGGCCGGCACCATACGAATACGTACTTACTCTGATCATGGTGCTGCCGAAACGGACCATGCCTCGGAGGTGTCCTCGCTGAGGAGTGGCGAGCAGTCCAGGCCGGGCATGTCGAACCAGGCGGTCAGCGGTTGGTGGGATGCAGGGATCTACTCCCAGCAGGTGAGGGCGGTCGACCCCAAGGACTATCCGCGGCTCAAAGGTCTCGACGCGGCAGAAGTCGGGGTGATCTACGAGCTTCGGCACGCCAACCTTCTCGTCACCACGAACCTGTCTGCGGTGGCGGCTACTCCGGAAATCGAGGAGGTGCTCGCTCTTCTCCGTGACCTTGCGAACGCCCTCACCACCGAGGCGGTGTCCCACCTGACGAGGACCGGCCCGGACTGACCCAGCTCCCGACGAGGCTGACAGCGGCGACTCCCCGATGCCCGACGTCCCGTCCGACGGGCCCCTGCGGCCTGACTCGGCCGCCTATGATCTGGTACGCCCTGAGGGCGGGGCGGCCCGCTCGCGAGCGCCTTCGCCGCGCCCGAACCTGTTTCCACACGTACCGCCGGCGGCTGAATACGGGCGATCACCGGTGTCAGAGCGGGTACGGCACGTCGAGCAGGCGGTCGTCGGTGACCTCGGCGGCCGGGGCCCACGCCTCGTAGACGCCACGTTCGTAACACTGGGCGCCGAGCGCGGCGATGTTGTCCGGGTCGGGTCGGCACAGTCGTACCCGCAGCCAACCGGACTCCCCGGTCAGCGCCAGGCAGAGCACGCCGCGCCAGGTGACGTACCGGGCCCGGCGGACGAGGTTCTCCACCGGGTAGCGGGCCGCCCGGGTCATCGCCAGCACCCGGAACTCGTCGGGCGGGTCGGCGACCGCCTCGTGTTCCTGCCCCCGGTAGCCGCCGATCAGCACGGTCGACCGGACCGCCTCGGCGGTGGAGACGTACTCCTGGTCGGGTGACACCCCGGGCACCCCGGCCAGCAGGTGACGCCAGCGCGGGCCGGCCATCCGCAGCCAGCCGCGCTGTTCCGGCTGGTAGGTGTAGAGCACCACCTCGTCCCCGTCCGAGGTGTGCGCGAGCAGGGCCGCGTTCGCCGGCAACGGCAGGTCGGCGAAGTCCCGGGTGACGAACTCGGGGATGAGGTGCCGGCCGCTCGGCGCGAACCCGGTGCCGAGCACGGGTGGGCCGATCCGGTCGTGCGACGGGATCCGGGACAGCCCCTGGTGCTCGGCGCCGACCGGTGCGACGAAGTCGACCGGGTCGGTCGCCCGCCAGCGCAGCAGGTAGGCGACCTCGGGGACGGCCCGTCCGGCTTCGCCGTCGGTACGCAGCAGCGTCTGGTCGGCCGGGGTCCGCAGGTGGGCCACGTCGTACTCGCGGTAGCAGAAGCCGTACGGCAGCCAGCCGCGGAGCAGGAATCCGGCGAGTTGGTGCGGCGACAGTGCCTTGACCATCTGGGTGCCGCGCCGGATTACCGCCGACTCACGTACCGCGGCGAGGGTCGGGTGCGCCACGGCGGCCGGGGACTGGCTGAGTTCGTGGATCCCGCTCCAGGACAGTTCCCGGTTCAGCGGCGCGGTCAGCGGGCTGTCCGGTTCGGGTGCCGTGCCCGGCGGGCGGCTGACCTCGCTGGCGTGCACGAACCGGTGGTACGGGTACCGGGCGGTGGGGCGCCCGTCGCGGACGAACCCGTCGGCCGGTTCCGTACCGAACAGCTCGTACGCCGCCCCACGGGCGAGTTCCTCGGCCGGGTAGGGCACGCCGGCGAACCGTACGCGTAACCCGGCCGGTGCCTCCGGAACCTGACTGGCCTGCGGCGACACGCTCATCGCGCCGACGGTAGGGGCACGGCGTACCGGATTGGTGAACGGCGGGTTACCGTCCGGGGCCACGGCGCCCGTCGATGTACAAAATGCCGGTTCGGCCGGGCGGCCGGTCACCGCTTCGGGCTGACCGGCGTCGGCCAGATCGCTGATGCCCGCCCGACGGCCGGCGTGGGTCGGCTCGCTGATGCCAGCCGGCTGGTTTGGGTTGGTCCGTTGATGCCTGCCGGCCGGTACGTCGATGTGTGCCTGCCACCATCGGCAGGATCGCCGATATGTGATGCTGGCAGCGATGACTGAGCCAACCGAGTCCCGCCGGCAGCGGGCGGCCCGGCGGGCGGGGGAGTTCCCGCCGGTTCCGGAACCGTTGCCCCAGCCGGTGATCGACAGCCACACCCACCTGGACATCACCGTCGCCGAGACCGCCGTGGCGCCCTGGGCGGACCGCGCCGGTGATCCGGTGGCGGCGGCCGTCGCGGTCGCCGCCGAGGTCGGGGTGGACCGGCTGGTGCAGGTCGGGGTCGACGTCGAGTCGTCCCGCTGGGGGGCCGAGTTGGCCCGGCGGCAGCCGGCGGTGCTCGCCACGGTGGCGCTGCACCCGAACGAGGCGCCCCGACTCGCCGACCTCGACGAGGCGCTGCGGCAGATCGAGGCGCTCGCCGGGCAGGAACGGGTACGCGGCGTCGGCGAGACCGGAATGGACTTCTTCCGTACCGGCGACGAGGGCCGGGCCGCCCAGGAGGCCAGCTTCCGGGCGCACATCGCGATCGCGAAGCGGTACGGCAAGCCGCTGGTGATCCACGACCGGGACGCGCACGCCGACGTGCTGCGGATCCTCGACGACGAGGGCGCCCCGGAGACGGTGGTACTGCACTGCTTCTCCGGGGACGCCGAGTTCGCCACCGAGTGTGTCCGACGCGGCTACGTGCTGAGTTTCGCCGGCACGGTCAGCTTCGGTAACGCCGGTAACCTGCGCGAGGCGGCCCGGGTGACCCCACTCGACCAGATCCTGGTGGAGACCGACGCCCCGTACCTGACTCCGATGCCGCACCGGGGCCGGCCGAACGCGTCGTACCTGATCCCGCTGACCGTCCGGTCGCTGGCCGAGACGACCGGCGCGGACCTGGCGGAACTCTGCGCGGCGATCTCCGCGACCGGCGACCGGGTCTTCGGCCCCTGGTGACCGTCAACCCCGCCGCTGTCTGCCGGTACGGCCGTTGCCGCCGGTCGACCCGGCCGGCGTCGGTCCGGGGGTGGCGGCCTCGCCGTCCGTACCCTCCGCACCGTGCTCGGCGGCGAGCCGTCGGGCCGCCCACGGGGTGATCACAAAGCCCCGCTTGACGGTCAGCAGCTGCACGCCGGCGGTCCAGGCCTGGATGCCGTCGATGCCGCCGAGGGTCTTGGTGGTGAACTCGAAGACGTCGGCGTGGGTCGGCAGGATCACCTCGCACATCAGCGATTCCTGCCCGAGGGTGGCGGCGACGTAGCGCACCCCGCGCAGCGCGGCCAACTCGCGGGCCACCGCGTCGAGCCGGGACGGCGCCACCGACAACCAGAAGAGGATCTCCGCCTCGAAGCCGAGCGCCGCCGCCGGGACCAGCGTGATCACCTGTACGCAGCCGGCGGTGTAGAGCGTCTCGAACCGGCGCCGGACGGTGCTCTCGCTGACCCCGAGGCTGCCGGCGACGGACTGGAAGCTCGCCCGGCCGTCCTCGCGCAGCGCGGCGATGATCCGTTCGTCCAGCTCGTCGAGGTGGGCCGGCGGACAGTCGTGCACCGGGGGTGGCGCGACCAGCTGGTTCTCGGTGCCGAGCAGGTGCCGGCTCCACTCGTGGGTCGACTTGTACGTGTGCAGTTCCAGGTCGGCGACGCTGCTCTCGATGCCCGGAATCTTCTGCAACCCGTTGAGCAGCACGCTGTGCAGGCTGGTCCCCTTCGGCACCAGCACCTCGGCGACCAGGTCGTAGACCCCGGTGACCACGGCCACGAAGCGGATCTCCGGCATCGCCGCCAACGCCTGGGCGGCGGGAAGCTGACTTCCCGCCGCGCAGCGGATCCGGACGATCAGCAGATCTGCCTGGCCGCCGCCACCGGGATGCGGGGCGGCGGCCACCTTGACCAGCCCGTCGGCCAGCAGTTGCTGCGCGCGGCGGGCCACCGTCGTCACCGAGGTGCCGGTGAGCTGGGCGATGTCGGTCCAGCTCGCCCGGCCGTTGACCTGGAGGGCGGCGACGATACGTCGGTCGATGGGATCGAGGTTGTACATCTCGACGGGCATCATGCCCTGAGCGCCGGTACGTCGGCCAGGAACTCGCGGACGACCCGCTGGAACAGCTCCGCCTCCTCGGTCTGCGGCGAGTGTCCGGAGTGCTCGAAGACCACCAGCCGGGCGTCGGGAATCAGGTCGGCGATCGTCTCGCTGCACGGCACCGGCGTGATCCAGTCGTGTCGACCCACGGTGACCAGGGTCGGGCAGGAGATGCCGGGCAGCAACGGCTTGATGTCGTAGTTCGGTTGGTTGACGGCAAAGGCGAAGTTGTGCGTGGCGTACCGGTAGGGGGTGTTCTCCACCCGCTGCCGGACCTTCTCCCAGTCCAGGTCGTGGTCGTAGAGCGGCAGGATCTCCGCCCAGCAGTCCCGCAGGTCGGCGTCGTCGCGGACCTGGCCGGACATGATCCGGTCCAGCTTCACCCGGTCGATCTCCACCCGCGCCGAGTCGAGCGCGTTGCGGATCGCCAGCTCCTGGTTGCTGTTGTCGGCGGCGGTGTCCCGCAGCACCAGCGCCGCGACCCGGTCCGGATAGCGGATCGCGTACTCCATCGCGATGAAACCGCCGTACGAGCCGCCGGCCATCACGACCCGCTCGGCACCGGCCCACTCGCGCAGACCGTCCACGTCGGCCGCCCACTGCTCGTGGGTGAACGGCTCGTTCCCCTCGCTGATCCCGGAGCCCCGGGCGTCGAAGACCACCACCCGGTACTCGTCGGCGAAGGCGCCGAACGAGGCACGCGGCTCGGCCATCGAGCCCAGCCCCGGCGCGCCGTGGTGGACGATCATCGTGGGCTTGCCCGGCGCGTCGCCGAGGACCTCCACGTTGAGCCGGTTGCCGTTGATCTCCACGAACATGGTCAGACTCCGATCACGATGTCGGTCAGGTCCCGGGGGAAGTCGGTCAGCCGGTGCGGCCCGGTCCCGGTCACGAGTACGGTGTCGGAGATCCGGTAGCCGGCGTGCCCGGGTACGTACACGCCGGGCTCGCTGGAGAGGACCATGCCCGGCTCCAGCACGGTGTCGTCGCCGTCGGCGACCCACGGCGGCTCGTGGAAACCGAGGCCGATCCCGTGCCCCTGCCGGTGCCGCAGATAGTCGCCGAGGCCGGCGCGTCGGATCACGTCCAGACAGGCCCGGTTGGCGTCCACACAGCGGGTGCCGGGGCGCAGCGCCTCCGTACCGACCTGCTGCGCCTCCCGGACCACCTGGTAGTAGCGCCGCTGCTCGGCGGTCGGCTCGCCGAGCAGGAACGTCCGCTCGCTCTCCACGAACCGGCCACCGACCGCACAGCCGAGCGAGAGCATGAACGGCTCGCCGACCCGCAGCCGGTCCCCGCCGGGCAGCCGGTGCGGCTGGGCCGAGTTCGGGCCGCCGTACACCAGACCGCCGGTGAGCATCGGCACCACCACGACGTCGGTGTGCTCGGCGTACATCGTCGCGGCGCCGTACCGGGTGACGTGCCCGGCCAGTTCCGTCTCGGTGGGCAGCTCCCCACCGTCGGCGAGCGCCGAGGTGACCAGCCGGACCCCCTCGGCCAGCATCAGGTCGGCGATCCGGGCCGCCTCGGTGTGCAGCGCGACCTCCTCCGGGGTCTTACGCAGCCGCAGCTCACCGACGAGGTCACTGACCGTCCACCCGGTACCGGGGAAGGCCGCACCGAGCGCGGCGACCCGGCCCACCGAGGTCGACGGGGCGTGGCCGGCCCGAACCGGCAGCACCGGCAGCGCGTCGGCGAGCACCTGCCATGGACTCCGCTCACCCGGGAACTCCGGATACACCACCAACTCGGCGACGGCGCGCTGGTCGGCGGCGTACTCCCGTTCCAGGTCGGGCACGAGCAGCAGCACCGGGCCGTCGGCCGGCACGTACGCCACCACCGGCCGCTCGTTCGGGAAGTGGAAGAACCCGGTCAGGTACGCCACGTCGAGCGGATCGTCCAACAGCAGGGCGTCCAGCCCGGCCGCGTCCAGTCCGACACGGACCCGGTCCAGCAGGGCGGGAAAGAAGGAGGGCGGCAGTCGCACCGGTGTCGTCACCTCGTCCGGGGGTTGCGGGCGTCGTTGTACGCCACGGCGAGCAGGGTGGTGGCCACCACCAGCAGCAGGATGGCCAGGGAGGGGAAGAGCGTGGTCCACCAGGCGGTGGCCAGCGACCCGGAGCGCTGCGCCTGGTGCAGGATCGTCCCCCACGACCAGCTGTTCGGGTCACCGAGACCGAGGAACGACAGCCCGGCCTCGGAGAGCACCGCCCGGGAGGTGGTCAGCACCACCGATACCGCGACCACCGGAGCCACCCCCGGCAGCACGTGCTTGCGGATCACCCACAGATGCGAGCCGCCGATCACGTGCGCCGCGGAGACGTACGGCATCGGCACCACGGCCAGCCCCTGGGAGCGGACCACCCGGGCCACCTCGGGCCAGCTGAACACCGCGATCACCACGACCAGGGTCGGTACGCTCGGCCCGGCCAACGCCGCGACCAGGATCATCAGCGGCAGCACCGGCAGCGACAGCGAAACGTCGACGATGATGCCGAGCAGCAGGTCGGCGGGGCGGAAGTACGCGGCGAGCACCCCGACCAGCACCCCGATCACGATCGCCAGCAGGCTGGCGGCCAGGCCGACCACGATGCTGACCCGGGTGCCCCAGACCACCTGGGCGAAGACGTCCCGCCCCAGGTCGTCGGTGCCGAACCAGTGCCCGGCGCCGGGGCCGGCGAGCACCTCCTCGCCGTACCCGGAGGGGTAGTCGGCGATCAGCGGCGCGGCGAGCGCGACCACGCCGAGCAGCACCAGGATCCCGGCGCTGACCAGACCCAGCGGGTTGCGCCGGAACGCCTGCCAGGTCTGCCGGCCGACCGACTCCGACGGCGGCAGCGCGGTGGTGGCCGCCGGCGTGGTGCCGGCCGCCTCGGGCGGGACAACAGTCGTCATGACGTACGCACCCTCGGGTCGAGTAGTCCGTAGGCGAGGTCGGTGAGCAGGTTGGCGGCGATGACCGCGAAGGCGAGCATCAGGAACGCGCCCTGCAGCACCGGGAAGTCGAGTTGGCCGACCGCCTCGAAGATGGCCCGGCCCACCCCCGGGTACGCGTAGATCGACTCGGTGAGCACCGCGCCGCCGACCAGGAAGCCGAGCTGCAGGCCGACCAGTGTGGTGGTCGGCAGCAGCGCGTTGCGCAGCGCGTGCCGCCACACCACCTTCCGGTTCGGCAGTCCCTTGGCCCGGGCCAGCGTGCAGTAGTCCTCGCCGAGGGCGTCGATAAGCGTGCTGCGCAGGGTCAGCACGTACGAGCCGAGCTGCACCAACACCAGTGACAGACAGGGCAGGATCAGGTGTACGGCGATGCTGCCGTACGCGGCCAGCCCGTAGACGTCGTCGTCCATCGCCCCGCCGATCGGCAGCAGCCCGAGCTGGACGCCGAAGACGTACAGCAGCAGGACGCCGACGCTGGGGATGAAGAGCGACTGGCCGGTGATGCCGCCGACCTGGATCAGCCGGTCCAGGAAGCCCCGGGCCCGGGTGGCGGCGACCACGCCGAGCGGGATGCCGAGCGCGACGGTGACCACCAGTGCGCTGCCGGCCAGCAGCAGGGTCCAGGGCAGCCGTTCCAGCAGGATGTCCAGGACCGGCTGGTTCTGCCGGAACGACACCCCGAGGTTGCCGTGTACGAGCTGCACCAGGTACTCCCAGTACTGCACCGCCAGCGGCCGGTCCAGTCCGTAGTCGTGCAGCAGTTCGGCACGCAGTTCCGCGGTCATCCCGGGGTCGGCGATCGCCAGGGCCGGGTCGCCGGGCAGGAGTCGGAGCAGGAAGAACGTCACCGTCACCGCGAACCACATGGTGAGCAGGCCGCGGAGCAGTCGACGTAGGACAAACCGTGCGCCAGCGGGCATGGTTAACTCCCTCCGGGAGTGGCAGGAAGGGCCCCTGTCGCAGCAGGGGCCCTTCCTGACAGGTCAGCCGGCCGTGGCCTGGGCCAGCGAGACGGGGTTGACGATGGAGAGCAGCTCACTCGGCTGGACCAGGAAGTTGGACCACTTCGCCGAGTGCGCGATCGTGAACTCCTCGACGTAGAGCACGTTGTCGTACACCTTGTCGGAGATGATCTTCGCGGCCTGCTGGATCGGTGCCTTCTGGCCGGCCTGGTCCAGCTGCGACCGGGACTGGTCGATCAGCCGGTCCAGCTCCGGGTCGCAGGCGTTGGCGTAGTTGATGAAGCCGTCGCACTTGAAGGCCAGGGCCAGGTTGGCCGGCGGGTTCTCCATGATCGCCCAGGAGCCGGCGTAGATGTCGTAGTCCCGGGCGGTGTACTTCTCCACGTACGTGTTGCGCTCCAGGCCCTCCAGCTTGATCTCGATCCCGGCCTCCTTGCTGGAGTCCCGGACCAGCTGCGCCCACTTGGAGATGTTTGGGTCCGCCTGGTCGTAGATCATCCGCAGGCTGAGCCCGTCGAAGAGCCCGTCACCGTTGCCGTCGGTGAAACCCGCCCCGGTGAGCAGCTGCTTCGCCTTCGCCGGGTCGTACGTGTACTCCTTGGCGCTCGGGTCCTGCCACTGCTTGAGCGTCGGGGTGAGCACCGAGGAGTTCGACGAGACCGCCTTGCCCTGCAGCGCCACCCGGCGGATCGCCTCGTAGTCGACGGCGGCGGCCAGGGCCTGGCGCACCTCCAGCCGGTCCAGCGGCTTGCGCTTGGTGTTGTACTGCATGTGCGCCCAGCCGAGCGACGGCACGCTGACCAGTTTGATCTTGCTGTCGCCCTCCAGCGTCTTGGCCAGCGGCGGCGGCAGTGCGTTCGCGATCAGGTCGACGTCACCGTTGCGCAGCGCGAGGGCCTCGGTGTTGACGTCCGGGAAGACCCGGAAGACGACCTCCTTGGTCTTCGGGCCGCCCGGCACCAGCGGGAAGTTCTCCACCCGCTGCAGCACGTAGCGCTGGCCCCGCTCGACGGTGGTCAGCTTGTACGGTCCGGCCGACACCCAGTCTTTGTCGTTGGCGAACTTCTGTACGCTGCCGACCTTGCTGAAGACGTGCTCCGGCACGACCGGCATCCAGAAGCCGACGTTCTCCAGGAACGTCCCGTCCGGCTGGGAGAGCTGGAACTCGATCTCCGTCGGCGAGATCACCGTGGACTTCTGGTACGACGAGATCAGCCCGGCGACGACACCGATCTTCTCCTTGGCGACCGCGTCGATGGTGAACGCCACGTCGTCGGCGGTCACCTTCTCCCCGTCGCTCCAGGTGAAGTCGTCCCGCAGGGTCACCTTCGCCTTGCGTCCGCCGTCGAGGTACTCCCACTTGGTGGCCAGGTACGGCTGGCGTACGCCGTCCATCCCCATGCTCATCAGCCGGGGGTACATCAGGTTCGTCACCCAGGTGTCGGTACGGCTGTTGCCGACCAGCGGGTTGTAGTTGAGCACGTCGGCGGTGGTGCCGATGGTGATCCGGTCGGCGGAGCCGCCACCACCGGAGGCGCTGTCGGGGTTGCTGGGGGCACAGGCGGTCGCCGCCAGCCCTATCGAGAGCGTGCCCACCGCCACGGCGAGGGCGCGCCGGATTGTTCGCATCAGTGCCAGACCTCCTCAAGGACGCGCAGAATGTTGCCCCCCAGGACCTTGGTGATCTCGTCGTCCGAGTAGTCGTGGCTGACCAGCCAGGAGACGATGTTCCAGTAGCACTCGGCCGGGTTCTCCAGCCCGTCCACGTACGGCACCCGCGGGTGGTCGACGTGTCCGTGTGCCTCGGCGATGGACAGGTGCGCGGCGAAGGTGTCGTGCAGTCCGACGTGGTCGCCGAAGAGGGTGTCCGGCCCGAACGCGACGTGGTCGATGCCGACCAGCTCGACGCAGTGGACGAAGTGGTCCATCACGGATTCGAGGCTGTGCCGGGGGTGGGCCGGGGAGAGGGTGGTGTGCGGCGCGGCCTCCAGGCCGATCACCCCGCCGCGCTCGGCGCAGGCCCGGATCACCTCGTCGGGCTTCATCCGGTTGGTCGGCCAGACGGTCCGGGACCCGGCGTGGGTGATGAAGATCGGCTTTGTCGAGGCGGCGATGACGTCGAGCGAGGTGCGGTCGCCGGAGTGTGAGACGTCGATCGCGATGCCGAGCTTGTTCATCCGGCGTACGGCCTTCTCGCCGAAGTAGGTCAGGCCGCCGTCCGAACGCTCCTTGAGCCCGCTGCCGAGGGTGTTCGCCTCGCTGTAGGCGATGCCCATCTGCCGGACGCCGAAGCCGTAGAGCATGTCGAGCCGGTCCAGCTCGTTCTCGATCATGGTGGCCGCCTCGGTCGCCACCACCAGACCCATCCGTCCGGTCTCGTGCGCGTGGTGGATGTCGGCCAGCCGCTCGACCTTGATCAGGTAGTCCTGGTGGGCAAGGTCGGACAGGCGCATGCCGATGTCGGCGATGACGTCGGTCCACTTCCAGCCCATCTGGCTGGTCACGCAGCAGGTGCCGTCCATCATGTTGTCGAAGACCGCGGTCATGCCGGAGCGGGCGAGCCCGGCGTACCCGGTGTGGTGCCGCGCGGTCCGGTTGTAGTCGACGGTCTCCCGGATGTTGTCCGGGAAGACCGACGGGTGGTCGTGCAGCGAGATCACGATGTTGTCGGTGAGCAGCCCGCGGACCCGGTCCTGCTGCGGTTCCGACAGCGAGAAACCCTGGTACGCCGGCACCCGGCCGAGTTCCGGGGCGAGCTTGAACTCGCGGTAGTCGGTGCCTGGCTCCAGGTAGCTGTAGGACGTGTATCCGGTGTAGCCGGTGGCCGGGTCGAGCACGCCGGTGCCTCCTTCGGTCTGGGTCCCGGGGTCGGGGCGCGCGGCGGATTCCGGCACGCGGTCGGCTCCAGGTGTGGATTGTCGGCGATGTGGCTGGAGAGATTGCCAGGATCAGGCGCAGCGTGTCAACATGTTGTCTACTTCCGGCGGGAATCCGGGATCCGATGCCAGAAATCGTTACGGCGGGAAACAACACGGAAATTCGGGAGGTGTAGTGACGACTGCGGCAACCGGCGGGCAGGGCGCACCGGACGCGGAGAAGACCGCCGCGCTCCGGGTCCGGAACCTGGACGTCACCTTCACCAGCCGTCGCGGCGAGGTTCCGGCCGTCCGCGGGGTCGACCTCGACATCAACGCCGGCGAGGTGCTGGCACTGCTCGGCGAGTCCGGCTCCGGCAAGTCGGTCACCGCCCGCACCGTGATGGGCCTGCTCGACGGGCCCGGGGTACGGATCAGCGCCGACGAGGTACGGGTCGCCGGCCACGACCTGAACACCCTGCCCCCCGACCGGGTCCGGGCGCTGCGCGGCGAGACCATGGCGCTGGTCTTCCAGGACGCGCTCTCCGCGCTCAACCCGGTGCTCTCCATCGGCGACCAGCTCGGCGAGGTGTTCCGGATCCACCGCGGGCTCTCCCGCCGGGCCGCCCGGGCCGAGGCCGTCGAACTGCTCCGGCTGGTCGGCATCCCGGCCCCGGACCGCCGGGTACGCGACTACCCGCACCAGTTCTCCGGCGGTATGCGCCAGCGGATCCTGATCGCGATGGCGGTGGCGCTCGGCCCCCGGCTGCTCATCGCCGACGAGCCCACCACCGCGCTCGACGTCACCGTGCAGGCGCAGATCCTCGAACTCGTCGACCGGCTGCGCACCGAACTCGGGATGGGTGTCCTGCTGATCACCCACGACCTCGGGGTGGCCGCCGAGATCGCCGACCGGGTCGCGGTGATGTACGCCGGCCGGATCGTCGAGACCGGCACCGTGACCGAGGTGCTGGACGGGCCGGCGCACCCGTACACCGCCGCCCTGCTGCGCTCCGTACCGGACCTGGAACAGCCGGGCGACCGGCTGCGGCCGATCCCGGGCAGCCCGCCGAACCTGCTCGCGCTCCCCACCGGCTGCGCCTTCCACCCGCGCTGCGACCGGGTCGGCGCCCAGTGTCCGACCGACCGGCCGCACCGCCGGGCGCTCACCGCACCGGGTCGGACCGCCGCCTGCCACTACGCCGAGGAGGCCGTTGATGCCACCGTCTGACCACCCGGCCGGTCCGGACCGCACCTGGGCCGGTGCCGCCTCCTCCGCCGGTCGGGGTGCCGCCGGACCGGCCGGGTCCGACCCGGCGACCAGCCCGGCCACCGCCGATTCGGCCGCGCACCCCGCCGGGCGCCCGACCGCACTCTCCGCCGGGCGCCCGACCGCACTCTCCGCCGGGCGGCCGACCGCACTCTCCGCCTCCGCCGGTCCGGCCACCGCCGGACCGCTGACCAGCACCGGTACGCCCACCCGGGGCGAGCCGCTGTTGGTCGCCACCGGACTGCGCAAGTCGTACCGGGCCGGACGCAGCCTCGGCAGCCGGTCCCGGGTGCACGCGGTGGACGGGGTCGACCTGACCGTCGCCGCCGGGGAGACCCTCGGCGTGGTCGGCGAGTCCGGCTGCGGCAAGTCCACCCTGGCCCGGCTGCTGGTCGGCCTGGAACGGCCGGACACCGGCCAGGTCCGCTACGCCGGGCAGGACGTCAGCGCCGCCCGGGGCGGCCGCCGCCGCGACCTTCGCCGCGCCGTGCAGATGGTCTTCCAGGACCCGGTCACCTCGCTGAACCCTCGGATGCCGATCCTGGACGTCATCGCCGAGCCGCTCGACGTGCACAGACTCGCCCGGGGCGCCGCCGCCCGCCGGGACCGGGTCGCCCAACTACTGGAGATGGTCGGCCTGGCGCCGGACATGATGCGCCGCTTCCCGCACGAGTTCTCCGGCGGACAGCGGCAGCGGATCGGCATCGCCCGCGCCCTGGCCACCGAACCCCGGGTGATCGTCTGCGACGAGCCGGTCTCCGCCCTCGACGTCTCGGTGCAGGCCCAGGTGGTCAACCTGCTCGCCGAACTGCAGGAGCGGCTCGGCATCGCCCTCGTCTTCATCGCCCACGACCTCGGCGTGGTACGCCACGTCTCGCACCGGGTCGCGGTGATGTACCTGGGCCGGCTCGCCGAACTCGGGCCGGCCGCCACGGTCTACCAGGAGCCGGCCCACCCGTACACCCGGGCACTGCTCGGCTCGGTACCGGTCCGGCACCCACGCGAGCGGGGACGCCAGCGGATCGTGCTCGCCGGTGACCCGCCCAGCCCGGTCGACCTGCCGACCGGCTGCCGCTTCCACACCCGCTGCCCGATCGCCCAGGACGTCTGCCGCCGGGAGGAACCGGCGCTCCGGCCACCCGGCAGCGATGCGGCGGACACCCACGCGGACGCCCACGTCGCGGCCTGCCACTTCGCCGGCACCGCCGTTGCCGTGGCCAGCCCGGCCTGACCCGTGGCTCGGCCGTGGCGCCGGCCAGGGAACACGACAGCGCCCCGCCACCCGGTACGGAGCGGGTGGCGGGAGCGCGGAGGAGCGGTGAACCGGTGGGCAGAACAATCTGTCAGCCGGAGCTGCCACGCATCCGTTCGCCGAACTCGTCCGTGGCCTTGTGTACCAACAGGTGGCCGACGCTGCCGGGCCACACGCTGATGTGGTGTTCTTCTACGCTCGTGTACGGGTTCTTGTTGGCCGGGTCGTCCCGGTTACGGGCGCGGAATCGGATTCGGTAGTCACCCGGACCAGTGTGGCTGAGCACCGGAAAGCCTTCGGCGGGCCGCCCTCCGAAGGTGTGGAGGCGGGTGTCGCCCACCTCCGTCCGGTAGTCGACGTCGACGATCTCGTCCCATTCCGCCATGGACAGGGGCGGCTCGTCGTCGTACAGCTCCACCGTGCAGTGGATGTTTCCGGTATTCGTGCCACAACTGATCGTTATTCCGCCGCCCCTGCCGAGGGTGGCCAGTCCGGTGTCCTCACCGTACGGCGGGTACGGCGACTGATCGGCGTCGTGCAGGTAGTACTGCAACTCGGAGACGTGGACGTAGCCGCTGTGCCGGGAGATCATGAGCGTTCTCCGATTGGGGTCGGGTCATGAGAGATACGGGTCCACTCAGAACGGTTCGCCGTCGAGCACCCGCTGGTGCTGGAAGAAGTCACTCATCACTCCGCCCTGAACCCGCTGGTCCCCGGAAGATACGGACGCCCGGCTGGAGTTCGGGCCACCCTGGTAGGAGTGGGCGAACGGGTATTCGTCACACTCCTCGCCCGCGCGGACGTGGGTCGTGACTGCTCCAATGCCGGAATGGGGCATGGTCGGCTGGTATCCCGTCGAGCAGCCGGCGTTGCTCTTGTAGGTGACGCGGTCGCAGCGTACCCCCTGTGACTGGTACACCCACGGATCGGGAAGTTCGATGAATTCCTCGTGGTCGATGGTCCAGGAGTGGAGTTGCCCGGCGAGCGCCATGCTGCCCTCGGCGACGGTGGACGTGGCGCTGTAGGTGAAGGTGACGGGATCGCCGCGGTCGAAGGGGGTGTAAGCGGTGTCCAGGCTTCCGCTGCAGCCGTACGAACAGTAGCTGTGCAGCTCGACCGCCATCTCGTCGTCATCTTCCATGAGGCCCTCGGATTCGCCCCGCGTGATGACGACCTGGTTGGTGATCGCGAGGCTGTTCCAGCGGACCTGCACCTGGTGCTGCAGGTTGAAGTAGGTTCGCCCCAGCTCCGCCCCGGAGATGATGTCGACGAGTCCGATGTACGTGTTGTAGTTCAGGCAGCCTTCGAATCTCCTCGTCCGCCATTGCGGCGAACTTGACGCGCACCAGTCCGGCACCGCCGCGGCATCCACCGACGACAGCCCCGCCCCCGCGGGCAGATACGGCCCGAAGCAGGCCACCCGCGTCCTGCCCGGCTGTGCGGACTGTCGCAGGCTCGGCAGTTGCGTGCGGAGGCTCGCGCAGTTGGCGGCATCGGCCATCGGATTAGATTGTGATGGATCTCTCAGCTCGGACCGAAGGCTCCCGACCGGTCCGCAGACCGCCCGGCCTGATCCGCGATCGAGGCGGCGCAACGACCGAGGCTCGTCGCCGCCGGGCAGCACGGCGCTTCGACACCGGACCGGAACCGTCGCCCGGTGGACTGACCGGGCTCCGGCGACCCGTACGCTGTCACAGCGTGGCCGTAGACCTGCTCGGCCCGGCGGAGATCCGGGAACTCGCCGCCCGCCTGGGCGTCGCGCCGACGAAGAAGCTCGGCCAGAACTTCGTGCACGACCCGAACACCGTGCGGCGGATCGTCACCGCCGCCGGCCTGACCCCGGCCGACGTGGCGCTGGAGGTGGGACCCGGGCTCGGCTCGCTCACCCTCGGGCTGCTGCCGGTCGCCGGGCACGTGCACGCCGTCGAGATCGACCCGACCCTGGCCCGGGCCCTGCCCGAGACGGCGGCCCGGCACGCCGGACCGGACGACGCCGCCCGGCTCACCGTGCACCCGGCCGACGCGCTGCGGATCACCGCCGCCGACCTCGGTGAACCGGCACCGACCGCGCTGGTCGCGAACCTGCCGTACAACGTCGCGGTGCCGGTCGTCCTGCACCTGCTCGCCGAACTGCCGAGTCTGCGGCACGGCCTGGTGATGGTGCAGAAGGAGGTCGCCGACCGGCTCACCGCCGGCCCCGGTTCGAAGACCTACGGCATCCCGTCGGTGAAACTCGCCTGGTACGCCGACGCCCGCCCCGCCGGCCGGGTGCCGCCGAACGTCTTCTGGCCGGTCCCGAACGTCGACTCCGGCCTGGTCGCCTTCACCCGACGGGAACCGCCCCGGGACGACGTACCAAGAAAAAAGGTCTTCGCGGTGGTCGACGCGGCGTTCGCGCAGCGTCGGAAGACCCTGCGGGCCGCGCTGGCCGGCTGGGCCGGCAGCGCGGACCGGGCGGCGGCGGCGATCGTCGCGGCCGGCGTCGACCCCGGCGCCCGGGGCGAGTCGCTGACCGTCCAGCAGTTCGCCGCGATCGCCGCGTCGGCTCCGGGACCGGTACCGGGCGTTGAGTAGGCTGACGGCGAGTCCCCACGAGGAGGTGTACGCGATGACGGCGCAGCCGGTCGAGGCGTGCCCGCGCGTCCGGGACATCCCCCGGTGACCGAGGCGTGGGGTCCCGACGACGAGGACGAGCGGCCCCGTCGGCGGCCACCCGGCCCGGTCCGGGTCCGGGTCCCGGCGAAGATCAACCTGCACCTCGGGGTCGGCCCGCTGCGGCCGGACGGCTTCCACGAGCTGAACACCGTCTACCAGGCGATCTCGCTCCACGACGAGCTGACCGCCCGGCGCGGCGACACCCTCACCCTGACCATGGAGGGCGAGGGCGCCGGTGAGCTGGCGCTGGACGAGACGAACCTGGTGATCCGGGCGGCCCGGGCGCTGGCCGCGTACGCCGGAGTGCCGGCGTACGCCCGGCTGCACCTGCGCAAGCAGATCCCGCTCGCCGGCGGCCTCGCCGGCGGCAGCGCCGACGCGGCCGCCACCCTGGTCGCCTGCGACGCGCTCTGGGGCACCGAACTCTCCCGCGACGAACTCGCCCGGATCGCCGCCGGGCTCGGCTCCGACATTCCGTTCCTGGTGTACGGCGGCACCGCGCTCGGCACCGGCCACGGCGAGACGATCAGTCCGATCCTGGCCCGTCCGGTCACCTGGCACTGGGTGGTGGCGGTCGCGGACGGCGGTCTCTTCACCCCGGCCGTCTATCGGGAACTGGACCGGCTCCGGGCCGACCACGCCGCACCGCCGCCGCTGCGCAACGCCGACGCGCTGCTCGCCGCGCTGCGCGGCCGGGACCCGGCGCGACTCGGCCGGGCGCTCGGCAACGACCTGCAGGCCGCCGCCCTGGCGCTGCGTCCCGCCCTGACCGAGACGCTGAAGGCCGGCGAGGCGGCCGGCGCGCTCGCCGGCATCGTCTCCGGATCCGGCCCCACCTGCGTCTTCCTCGCCCCGGACGCCGCCGAGGCGGACCGGATCGCGGCCGAGTTGCGCGCCTCCGGCACCTGCCGGGACGCGCTGGCCGCGTACGGGCCGGTGCCCGGCGCCCGGACCGGCACAGCGGCCGGATGACGCCCCGGTACGGGAGCCGGATGACAGCCCGCCCCCGCCCGTGACTACGGTCTGAGCCATGGCCAACATCGTCAACCTGGACCGGGTCTCCAAGGGCTACGGCGCGGCGGGGCAACTGCTCACCGACGTCTCCCTCGGCCTCGACGACACGGACCGGATCGGGGTCGTGGGGCTCAACGGCGCCGGCAAGTCGACCCTGCTGCGGTTGTTGACCAAGGCGGAGGAGCCGGACAGCGGCCGGGTGACGCACCGCCGTGACCTGCGGCTCGCCTGGCTGCCGCAGACCCTCACCCTCGACCCGGACGCCACCGTACGGGACGTGGTCCTCGGCACCGCCTGGTTGGACGAGGGCTTCGGCGCCGAACACGAGTGGGCCGGTGACGCCGGGGTGCGGTCGATCCTCGACGGGCTCGGCATGCCGTACCTCGGTCTGGACCAGCCGGTCGGGCCGATGTCCGGTGGCGAACGGCGGCGGGTGGCGCTGGCCGCGCTGCTGGTCCGGACCGCCGACCTGGTGGTGCTGGACGAGCCGACCAACCACCTGGACGTGGCCGGGGTCGACTGGCTGGCCCGACACCTGGTCGGCAAGCGCGGCGCGCTGGTGGTGGTCACCCACGACCGGTGGTTCCTGGACGCCGTCTGCACCGCCACCTGGGAGGTCGCCGACCAGACGGTACGCAGCTACGACGGCGGCTACGCCGCCTGGACACTGGCCCGGGCGGAACGGGAACGGGTCGCCGCGGCCACCGAGGCCCGCCGGCAGAACCTGCTGCGCAAGGAGATCGCCTGGCTGCGCCGCGGCCCGCCGGCCCGGACCTCGAAGCCGCGGTTCCGGATCGAGGCGGCGAACGCGTTGATCGCCGACGTGCCACCACCCCGGGACTCGGTGTCGCTGCAGCGGCTGGCCACCGCCCGGCTCGGCCGCCAGGTGTACGACCTGACCGACGTGACCCTGAAGGCGGGGGAGAAGCTGATCCTGGCGGACCTCACCTGGCAGGTCGGCCCCGGCGACCGGATCGCGATCGTCGGCGCCAACGGGGCCGGCAAGACCACCCTGCTCCGGCTGCTCGCCGGCACCCGGGAACCGGACCAGGGGCAGGTGAAGGTCGGCTCCACGGTCCGGACCGCGTACCTGTCGCAGGAGCTGGCCGAACTCCCCGGCGAGCTGCGGGTGCTGGAGGCGGTCGAGGAGGTGGCCCGCCGGGTCGTCTTCGGCGACCGGGAGATCGCCGCGTCCCAGCTCGCCGAGATGTTCGGCTTCGACGACCGACGGCTCTGGACGCCGGTCTCCGACCTCTCCGGTGGGGAGCGCCGGCGGCTGCAGCTGCTCCGGCTGCTCGCCGCCGAACCGAACGTGCTGCTCTTCGACGAACCGACGAACGATCTGGACACCGACACCCTGGCCGCGCTGGAGGACCTGCTCGACTCCTGGCCCGGTACGTTGATCGTCGCCAGCCACGACCGCTATCTCGTCGAACGGGTCACCGACGTGGTGTACGGCATGTTCGGCGACGGGCAGCTGGTGCACCTGCCCGGCGGCATCGAGGAGTACCTGGCCCGGGCCCCCGGCCACACCACGCCGGGGCGGAACCGGGCTGGCGAGGCCCCGGCCGTGGCAACGGCTCCGGACCGGGCCGGCACCGGCCTCTCCGGCGGTGAACTGCGAGCCGCCCGCAAGGAGCTGACCCGGCTGGAGCGGCAGATCAGCAAGCTGGAGCAGCGGGAGGCGACCCTGCACGACCAGCTCGCCACGTACGCGACCGACTACAACAAGGTCGCCGAACTCGACGGCCAGCTCCGGGCGGTACGGGCCGAACGGGAGCAGACCGAGGAGGCCTGGCTGGCCCTGGCTGACCAGGTGCCGGAGAGCTGACCGGGGCGGTCGCCGGCGACCCGACTGTTGCCGGCGACACGGCACCGGGGGTGTCCGGCGCCGGGTGTACGGCATACGGGAGAATCTGCCCCGACCCTGACTCGTACGGCGTTGGAGGCTCTGACACCATGGCGCACTTCCCCGTCAACCACCCCGCGCGGCCGGTGTACCGGGTGATCGCCGGGCTGACCGCTCTCTACCTGGTGGCCTTTGGTGCCCTCGGTGTGCTGGAGACCAGCGGCAACGAACTCCTCGCCCAGGATGACACCCTGGTGCTGGGCCAGGGCACCAATCTCGGCAACTCGCTGCTTTCCGTGGTGCTCGGGGTGCTCATCCTGCTCGCCACGGTGATCGGCCGCAACGTCGACACGTTCGCCAACAAGTGGCTCGGCTACCTGTTGATGGCGCTCGGCCTCGCCACCCTCGCCACCCTGCGCACCGACGCGAACTACCTCAACCACAGCGTGGCGACGTCGGTCGTCAGCATGGTCATCGGCATGGTGCTGCTGGTCGCCGCCATGTACAGCAAGGTCGGCTCCGACGAGGAGCACAAGGCCTGGCAGCAGGCCCGCCTGGTGCTCTGACCCGTCAGGACGCTGATCCGTCGGCCGGTCGGTGCGACTGCCGACCGGTCGGTGCTGTTCCGCTGGGCGGTCGTGCTGCCGCCGGCTCCTCGACACCGCCGCCGGCCGGCCCCGGTCGGCGGCGAATCTCCATTCATCAGGCGATCCCCCTCGCGTTGGGCGACAATCACCTAGGAAGCCGCCCAATCACCCCGAGGGGGAGCCATGGCGCACATTCCGGTCAATCACCCGGCCCGGCCGGTCTACCGGGCGATCGCCGGGCTCGTCGCGCTCTACATCCTGGCGTTCGGAGTCTTCGGGCTCTTCGAGACGGCCGACGACGACCTGTTCAGCCGGGCCAGCCACTGGGTCCTCGGACTCCGGACCAACCTGGCGTTCTCCCTGGTGTCGGTGGTCTTCGGGCTGGTGGTGCTCTTCGGCACGATCCACCGGGGCAACCTCGGACACCTGATGAACCTCGCGGCCGGGGTGGTCTTCCTGGTCACCGGCCTGGTGATGATGAGCGTGCTGCAGACCGAGGCGAACATCCTCAACTTCTCGATGTCCACGGTCATCGTGTCCCTGATCTTCGGCCTGCTGTTCCTCGCCACCGGCCTGTACGACAAGATCGGCCCACCGGCGCACGCCGAAGAGGAGGAGGAACTCCGGGACAGCACGTCGGCCCGCCCGGGGCGCTGAGATCGACAGGAGCGGCGCCGGGTACCGGGTGGGGCCGGGTGACCCGCGACGGGATCAAGCCTGACCGCCCAGAGCGGGGCACCCGGCCCCACCCCAGGCGCCCGGCGAGTCAGCGGGTCCGGCGGGTCAGCAGGGTCGGCTTGGCCTCGAGGTGGGACAGGCCGTTCCAGGCCAGGTTGACCAGGTGCGCCGCCACCGTCTCCTTGCGCGGCTTGCGTACCTCCAGCCACCACCGGCCGCTCAACGCCACCATGCCGACCAGGGACTGCGAGTAGAGCTCGGCGAGCTTCGGGTCGTAGCCGCGCGTCTTGAACTCGGCGCCCAGGATGTGTTCCACCTGGTGCGCAACGTCGTTCATCACGCTGCTGAAGGTGCCGGTGGCGGAGAGGACTGGGGACTCCCGGACCAGCACCCGGAACCCGTCGGTCTCCTCCTCGATGTAGTCGAGCAGGGCCAGCGCCGCCTGTTCCAGCAGTTCGCGGGGGTGGCCGGCGGTCAAGGCGGCGGCGACCCGGTCGAGCAGGGCGCGTACCTCGCGGTCGACCACCACCGCGTAGAGGCCTTCCTTGCCACCGAAGTGCTCGTAGACGACCGGTTTGGAGACCTTCGCCCGGGCCGCGACCTCCTCTATCGAGGTCGCGTCGAAGCCGCGCTCGGCGAACGCCTGCCGTCCGATGGCGATCAGTTGTTCCCGACGCTGCGCCGCGGACATCCGTACCCGGGAACCGGTCTTGGCCGGTGGGGGCGCTGCGGCCGGGAGCTGCCGGCGGGCGGCGCCACGGCCGGTGCCGGGGTGCTCTGTCACCGCGTCATCCCGCTGCCGTCCCGTGCTGCCGCGTCGACCTGTGTTGTCCCGGGTGGTGCCCTCGCTGCGCTCGGTCACCTGGCCATCCTGCCAGGCAGATGCCAGGGCGGGACGGCCAGGCGCGGCGGCGGTCACTGCGACGGGGTCGTTTTGACGAGTTTCGCGGCGATCCGCTCGGGCTTCGGCCACCGTACGTCGTACGCCGCGCCGGTCTTCTCGAAGATCCAGATCGCCCGGGCGGTGATGTCGACCTGCCCGCGTAGTACGCCGTGCCGGGCGCAGGTCGGGTCCGCGTGGTGCAGGTTGTGCCAGCTCTCGCCGAAGGACAGGATCGCCAGCGGCCAGAAGTTCGCCGCCCGGTCACCCTGACGCATCTCGAACGGCCGCTCGCCGTAGACGTGGCAGACCGAGTTGATCGCCCAGGTGATGTGGTGCAACAGCGAGACCCGGACCAGACCGGCCCAGAAGAACGCGGTGAGGGCACCCTGCCAGGACCAGGTGACCAGGCCGCCAACGGCCGCCGGGGCGAGCAGCGAGAGTGCCACCATCAGCGGGAAGAGCCGGTCGACCCGGTTGATGTCCTTGTCGGCGAGCAGGTCCGGGGCGAACCGCTCGCGGTTGGAGAGTTCCCGCTTGAACAGCCAGCCGACGTGTGCGTGGAACAGGCCCTTGGTCAGACCCCAGACGCTCGAACCGAACCGCCACGGCGAGTGCGGGTCGCCCTCCAGGTCGGAGAAGGCGTGGTGCCGGCGGTGGTCGGCGACCCACTGGATGATGCTGCCCTGGATGGCGAGGGACCCGGCGACCGCCAGGGTGACCCGCAGCCAGCGCTTGGCCTTGAAGGATCCGTGGGTGAAGTAGCGGTGGAAACCGACCGTGATGCCGAGCCCGGCCACCACGTACCAGACGGCCGCGATCGCGACGTCGGTCCAGGTCAGCCATCCGCCCCAGGCCACCGGTACGGCGGTGAGCAGGGCGATGAAGGGGATGGTCACGAAGCACCAGAGGGCGAAGAGGATGCCCTTGGACTGGACGCCTTCGGTGAGCGGCTTGGGGCCCTTTTTCACACCGGAGGCCGGCGGTTCGAGCAGGACAGACGACATGGCACCTCGCTGAAGCGTAGGGGGTGATCGGTAACTTACGCCTACGTCACCGTAACCTACGCCCTCGTAGTCTGCCATGGATCCCAACCTGAAATTCCGCTGTCAGTCATCGACCGACCTTGTCGTACGCCAGTCCTAATCTGCTGGTCATGGTCGATTCTCTGGTACCCGGGGAGCGGGCTGCGAAACGGGGACACCGGAAGCCGGAGTTGCGCGCCCGCGCGGTCGGGTTACGCGGCGAGGGCTGGTCGGTGCCGCAGATCGCGGCGGAGTTGGGCGTCGCGAAGTCGACGGCGTACCAGTGGGTCAGGCACCTGCCGCGCGATGTTGATCCGGTGGTCGCCGCCGAGCGGCGACGGGCCCACTCGCGGCGCTTGGTAGATGCGCGGTGGTCAACGCACCGGGCCGTCCGAGATGCGGCGCAGGCCCGCTGCCACGCCCGAGCGGCTGCTGAGATCGGCGAGTTGGATCGAAGGGATCTCCTGCTTCTCGGGGCGGCCATCTACTGGTCCGAAGGGACCAAGTCGAAGCCTTGGCGCCGGGATGACCGGGTGGTCATCATCAACAGCGATGTCGGGTTGCTCAGGATCTTCCTACGCTTCCTGTCCGCGTGCGGCGTCGATCGAAACGTTCCGACCTATCGGCTGAGCATCCATGAGACGGCCGATGTCGAGGCAGCGCAGCGGTGGTGGCAGGACACGTTGGAGTTGCCTGCGGACCGCTTCCAACGGGCGACCCTGAAGCGCCACCGGCCGAAGACGGTCCGACGCAACACCAATGACGCGTACCGTGGATGTTTGATCATCAATGTGCCGCGGAGCCGGGAGCTCTACTGGCGGATCGAGGGGATCATGGCCGCCCTCGGCCGCACTGCCGCCGAGGGGGTGGGGCGAGTCGACGGCGAGGCGCTAGGCTAACCATGCGCACCTTCGGCCGTGGTGTAATTGGCAACACCCAAGATTTTGGTTCTTGTGTTTCAGGTTCGAGTCCTGGCGGCCGAGCTGTACCCTATGTCCGCTCCCCTGGGCGTCTCTCCGGAGCGAGTGAGCTGACCGCGTGGCGCGGTTAGCATGAGGCCGCAGACTGCCACCCATCCCGACGGGAGCAACCTCGTGTCCCAGTCCCGCCTCCGCACCGTCGTCGTCCTCGCCGCCGGTGAGGGCAAGCGGATGAAGTCGGCGCTACCCAAGGTGTTGCACCCGATCCTGGGGCGTACGCTGCTCGGCCACGTCCTGGCGGCCGCCGCGTCGCTCCGGGCGGACCGCACCCTGGTGGTGGTCGGCCACGGCGCCGACCAGGTGACCGCCCACCTCGCCGGGGTCAGCCCCGACGCCGAACCGGTGCTGCAGGCCGAGCAGCGGGGGACCGGCCACGCGGTGCGTACCGCACTGGAGAGCGTGCCGGAGTCCGGCGGCACCGTGGTCGTGCTCAACGGTGACGTGCCGCTGCTGCGTCCGGAGACGGTCGCCGGGCTGGTCGAGGCGCACGAGTCGGCCGGGGCGGCGGCGACCGTACTGGCCGCCGAGGTCACCGACCCGACCGGGCTGGGCCGGATCGTCCGGGGCCCGGGCGGCGGGCTGGAGCAGATCGTCGAGGAACGGGACGCGAGTCCCGCCCAGCGGGCCGTCCGGGAGATCAACGCCGGCATCTACGCCTTCGACGCGGCGCTGCTCCGCAACGCGCTGGGCAAGCTCTCCACCGACAACGACCAGGGCGAGGAGTACCTCACCGACGTCTTCGGTCTGCTCGTCGCGGCCGGTGAGACGGTGGCGGTGCACCTGGCGCCGGACGCCGTCGAGACCCTCGGCTGCAACGACCGGGTGGAGCTGGCGGCACTGCGCCGACTGCTGCGCGACCGGGTCAACGAGGGCTGGATGCGGTCCGGGGTCACCCTGCTCGACCCGGACACCACCTGGATCGACGTCACCGTGACCCTGGAACGGGACGCGGTGGTCGACCAGAACAGTCAGTTGCAGGGGGCGACCACGGTCGGCGCGGGCGCCACGGTCGGCCCGGACACCACGCTTGTCGACACCACCGTCGGGGCCGGCGCCACGGTGCTGCGGACCCACGCGGTCGGCGCGGAGATCGGCCCGGAGGCGAGCGTCGGCCCGTACGCGTACCTGCGGCCGGAGGCGACGCTGCGGCGCAAGGCGAAGGTCGGCACCTTCGTCGAGGTGAAGAAGTCCGAGATCGGTGAGGCGGCCAAGGTCCCGCACCTGAGCTACGTCGGTGACGCCACCATCGGGGCTCGGGCCAACATCGGGGCCGCCACGATCTTCGTCAACTACGACGGGGTGGCGAAGAACCACACCACGGTCGGCGAGGCGGCCTTCGTCGGCTGTGACACCAGCCTGATCGCCCCGGTCGAGGTGGGTGCGGGCGCGTACATCGCGGCGGGTAGCGCGATCACCAAGGACGTACCGCCGGGAGCGCTCGGGGTCACCCGGGCCCCGCAACGCAACGTCGAGGGCTGGGTGCTGCGGCGACGGGCCGGCACGAGGTCCGCCGAGGCGGCGGAGCGTGCCGTACGGCAGGCGGGCGACGCAAGCGAAGGTGAGGCACTCCACGGGCCGTCCGTTGCGGGTGGCATCGACCCGGCGGCGGGGGATACTGCAACCGAATAGTCTCTGGCCCAACGCCGGGTGACCCACCGACAAACGGGAGCAGACGAGCCGATGGGCAGCATCGTCGCCGAAAATCGTAAGAGTCTGATGCTCTTCTCCGGCCGGGGATTTCCGGAACTGGCAAAGGAGATCGGTGAGGTGCTCGGCGTGGCGCCGACCCCCGCCGACGCGTACGAGTTCGCCAACGGCGAGATCTTTGTGCGGTTCAAGGAGTCGGTACGTGGTTCCGACGCCTTCGTCGTACAGTCCGTCACGCACGGTGTGAACAAGTGGGTCATGGAGACCCTGATCATGATCGACGCCCTGAAGCGGGGTTCGGCCAAGCGGATCACCGTGGTGCTGCCGTTCTACCCGTACTCACGGCAGGACAAGAAGCACCGGGGCCGGGAGCCGATCTCGGCCCGGCTGGTCGCCGACCTGATGAAGACGGCGGGCGCCAACCGGATCCTCACCGTCGACCTGCACACCGCACAGATCCAGGGCTTCTTCGACGGGCCGGTGGACCACCTCTTCGCCATGGACATCCTGGCCGAGTACGTGCAGCGCAAGTACGCCGGTCGACCGATGACCGTGGTGGCACCCGACTCCGGCCGGGTACGGGTGGCCGAACGCTGGACGGACCGGCTGGGCGGCTGCCCGCTGGCCTTCATCCACAAGACCCGGGACCCACTCAAGCCGAACCAGGTGGTGGCCAACCGGGTGGTCGGGGACGTCGAGGGTCGGGTCTGCCTGATCGTCGACGACATGATCGACACGGGTGGCACCATCTGCAAGGCCGCCGAGATCCTGCACGAGTCGAAGGCGGCGGACGTGATCGTCGCCTCCACCCACGCGCTGCTCTCCGACCCGGCGACCGAACGGCTGAAGAACAGCCGGATCAGCGAGGTGGTGGTGACCAACACCCTGCCGCTGCCGCCGGAGAAGCAACTCGACAAGATCACGGTGTTGTCGATCGCGCCGCTGCTGGCCCGGGCTATTCGTGAGGTGTTCGACGACGGTTCGGTGACCACGCTCTTCGGCGGTCTCAGCTGACGGTACGCCGCCCATTCGCCGTTTTTTCCGCTCCGGGCCGGCTGCTCATCGCCGCGGCCCGGAGCGATCCCTTTTTGCGATTCCTGCGACGACCGGCTGCCCAGGTGGGGACCGCCTGAAGCCCGGATCGTGGTTCGGGTAGACTGGTGCGGTTGCCACGGCGAGGGTGCCCTGCGGGCCGCTGAGCAAAGCGCCGCACGGACGTACCGTCATCGACGCGGTGCTCCGGGCAGTGGCCACCACGCAAGCGCCCCAGCGAGCCCCTCGCCCAGCACCGCCAATCGCCAGCCGACGTAGCGCCGCAGTGACCGTATCAGGAGTCTTCCCGTGTCCGAGGTAAAGATCAGCGCCGAGCCCCGTACCGAGTTCGGCAAGGGTGGTGCCCGTCGTACCCGCCGGGCCGGAAAGGTGCCCGCCGTGCTGTACGGCCACGGCGAGAAGCCCAAGCACATCGCGCTCCCCGCGCGTGAGTTCGCCGCCGCCATCCGGCACGGTGGCGCCAACCAGCTGTTCGCGATCGAGATCAGCGACGGCACCCAGGCCCTCGCCCTGCCGAAGGCCATCCAGCGTGACCCGATCAAGGACACCCTGGAGCACATCGACCTGATCCTGGTCCGGCGAGGCGAGAAGGTCACCGTCGACGTTCCGGTGCAGCTCACCGGCGAGCCGGCGAAGGACACCCTGGTCGTGCACGAGAGCAACACCCTCTCGGTGACCGCCGAGGCCACCCACCTGCCGGAGGGCTTCGAGGTCTCGATCGAGGGCTTCGAGGCGGGCTCCCAGGTGACCGCCGCCGACGTACGGCTGCCGCAGGGCGTCGAGCTTGTCGCCGACCCGGGGCTGATCATCGCGCTCGTCACCCAGGCGCCGACCGCGGAGCAGATGGCCGCCGAGGCCGGCGAGGAGCCGACCGAGGAGGCCGAGGAAGAGGCCGCCGAGGGCGAGGGTGCCGAGGAGACCGAGGGCGCCGAGGCCGAGGGCGAGGCCGCTCCGGCCCAGGCCTGACCGACATCGGTGTGACAGGCGCCCCCGACGCGGTCGGGGGCGCCTGTTTCCGTATCACGGCGGCGCGGCGGGTTTCCGGACCACCCGGCAGGCGGTGCGGTGGCCGGGACGGCAGTACAGGGAGAAGGAGATGGCGGACGAGGCTCAGCCGTGGCTGCTGGTCGGGCTCGGCAACCCCGGCAAGGAGTACGCACGACACCGGCACAACGTCGGGTTCATGGTCGCCGACCTGCTCGCCGACCGGGTCGGTGCGAAGTTCGGCCGGCACCGGCGGGCGGTCGCGGAGGTGGCCGAGGGGCGCCTCGGCTTCGGCGGGCCCAAGCTGGTGCTGATCAAGCCGTTGACGTACATGAACCTTTCTGGTGGGCCGGTGGCGGCCCTGGCGCAGTTCTACAAGGTGCCGCCGGCGCAGGTGGTCGCGGTGCACGATGAACTCGACATCCCGTACGGGCAACTGCGGGTGAAATGCGGTGGCGGCGAGGGCGGGCACAACGGGCTCCGCTCGATGTCGAAGTCGCTCGGGACGAAGGACTACGTCCGGGTCCGGTTCGGCATCGGCCGCCCGCCGGGGCGGCAGGACCCGGCGGACTTCGTACTCTCCGACTTCTCCTCGGTGGAGCGCAAGGAACTGGAGTTCCTGGTCGACCGGGCGGCGGACGTGGCGGAGGCGGTGGTCACCCGCGGCGTGGAGTGGGCGCAGAACGCGTACCACGGCGGCTGAACGCACGGGCCGCCCGGTGTGGCGGACCGGGTGGCGCCTCTTCGACCCGTACGGCCGGTAGTCTTTTGCCGCGGGTGAGGAGGCTGACAGTGACCGAGCTGTATCCGACGGCCGGCGGTGCCGGTGGACCGGGAGCGCGCTGATGGCCGCGCCCCCCGTGATCGACGGCGCCTTCGCCCGCTGGTTGGCCGGCCGGGCCGGTCAGGCGCTGCTGGACCTGCGGGCCGAACTGGGGTACGCCGACCCGGGCGCCCTGAAGGCGGCCGGTGACAAGCTCTCGCACGACCTGCTCCGCGCCGAGTTGGCCCGTTGGCGGCCGGCGGACGCGGTGCTGTCCGAGGAGGACGAGGGTTCGCGGCTGGCCTGGAGCGCCGACGCGGACGCGGAGTCGCAGGTGGCGCCTCGGATGCGGGCCGACCGGGTCTGGATTATCGACCCGCTGGACGGCACCCGGGAGTTCGCCGAGGAGGGCCGGTCGGACTGGGCCGTGCACGTGGCACTCTGGGCCCGACGGGCGGGGACGCCGCACGGGCTGGTCGGCGGGGCGATCGGCCTGCCGGCGCAGCACCGGGTGCTCGCCACCGACCAGCCTCCGGCGTACCCGCCGCTGAATTTCGGCGTGGCGACCGGGCGGACCGGGACCGGTGGCGTGGACGGGACCGGCCGGCGGATCCGGGTGGCGGCGAGCCGCAGCCGGCCGCCGGCGTTCCTTGCCGACCTGGCCGAGGAGCTTGGCGCCGAGCTGGTGCCGATGGGTTCGGCGGGTGCGAAGATCGCCGCGGTGATCGGCGGTGAGGTCGACGCGTACGTGCACGCCGGCGGCCAGTACGAGTGGGATTCGGCGGCACCGGTCGCGGTGGCGACGGCCACCGGACTGTTCGCTTCCCGTATCGACGGATCCGCGCTGGAATACAACAAGGCCGATCCTCGGCTCCCCGACCTCGTGGTCTGTCGTAAGGATCTTGCTTCCCGGTTGCTCGCAGCGCTGCAGCACCATCTCCGGGTACCCTAGGTCGGGCCTCGTGACTTGACCGATCTGAAAGGTCTGGAAATCGGATGGGCGAGCAGCGTAGCGGAGTGACGGCATGAGCGAGCGCAGCGAGCGAATCGGCAGGTGCAGCGCGGATGAGGCTCATGACGGCGCGGAGCGTAGCGGAGTGACGGCATGAGCGAGCGCAGCGAGGCGACGGCATGAGCCAGCCGGCCGCGTACCGGGTGTCGCATCTGGACGCTCTGGAAGCCGAGAGCGTTTTTGTCGTTCGTGAGGTTGTGGCGGAGTTGGAGCGGCCGGTGTTGCTCTTCTCCGGGGGCAAGGACTCGATCGT
>NZ_JBDPMH010000089.1:0-619 GCF_039871735.1 Plantactinospora sp. B24E8 | reverse complement strand
CACCACAGTGTGGCGGATGGGTGGTCGGTGGGTTTGTTGAATGGTGAGTTGTCGGTGTGTTATGGGGCGTTGGTGGGGGGTGGGGAGCCGGTTTTGGGGGAGTTGCCGGTGCAGTTTGGTGATTTTGCGGTGTGGCAGCGGGATTGGTTGCGGGGGGAGGTGTTGGAGCGGCGGTTGGGGTATTGGGAGGAGTGTTTGGCGGGGGTGCCGGTTTTGGAGTTGCCGTCGGATCGGCCGCGTCCGGTGGTGCCTTCTTATGGTGGTGATGTGGTGGAGGGGGTGTTGTCGGGTTCGGTGTTGGCGGGTGTGCGGGAGTTGGCGCGTTCGCAGGGGGTTTCTTTGTTTATGGTGTTGGCGGCTGCGGTGAAGGTGGTGTTGTCGCGGTATTCGGGTTTGGATGATGTGGCGGTGGGGACGACGACGTTGGGTCGGTCGCGTCCGGAGTTGGAGCGTCTGGTTGGTTATTTTACGAATCTGGTGGTGTTGCGGACGGATCTTTCGGGGGATCCGTCGTTTGTGGAGTTGTTGGGGCGGGTTCGTGATGTGACGTTGGGTGCGTATGACAATGAGGTGCCGTTCGAGAAGGTGGTTGATCGGGTGGCGCCGGTTCGTGATGCGA
>NZ_JBDPMH010000088.1:0-764 GCF_039871735.1 Plantactinospora sp. B24E8 | reverse complement strand
GCCGGTCGATGGCGGCCAAGGTCGGCGTGAGCCCGGCGACGGTGCAGCGGGTGTGGGACGCCCGCGGTCTCAAGCCGCACCTGGTGGAGACGTTCAAGCTGTCCAACGACAAGCGGTTCGAGGAGAAACTCGTCGACGTCGTGGGCCTGTACCTGAACCCGCCGGACAAAGCCGTCGTGTTGTGCATGGACGAGAAATCGCAGATCCAGGCACTGGACCGTACCCAGCCGAGCCTGCCGCTCAAGCCCGGGCGGGCCGGCACGATGACCCACGACTACAAGCGCCACGGCACCACGACCCTGTTCGCCGCACTGGACGTGCTGACCGGCAAGGTCATCGGTAAGTGCTTCGCCCGGCACCGGCACGACGAATTCCTGCGGTTCCTGCGCACGATCGACACCACGGTGCCCCGCACGTTGCAGATCCACATGATCGTCGACAACTACGGCACCCACACCCACCCGAACGTCAAGGCCTGGCTGGCCAAGCACCCCCGCTTCCACCTGCACTTCACCCCGACCAGCTCGTCCTGGCTCAACCTGGTTGAGCGCTGGTTCGCCAACCTGACCGACAAGATGATCCGCCGCGGCGTGTTCCGCAGCGTGGATGACCTCGTCACCGCGATCGAGGAGTACCTGCGCGTGCACAACGACGACCCGAAGCCGTTCGTGTGGACCGCCACCGCCGAATCGATCCTGGCCAAGGTCCGACGTGGACGAGTAGCCCTCCAACAAGCGACTACTCAAAACTGAGACAGAACACTA
>NZ_JBDPMH010000087.1:0-952 GCF_039871735.1 Plantactinospora sp. B24E8 | reverse complement strand
CAAAATCACCAAACTGCACCGGCAACTCCCCCAAAACCGGCTCCCCACCCCCCACCAACGCCCCATAACACACCGACAACTCACCATTCAACAAACCCACCGACCACCCATCCGCCACACTGTGGTGCGACGTCAGGCAGAGCAGATGCTCCTCTTCGGACAACCGGACCACCCGGGCCCGGAAGAGCGGGCCCGACGTCAGGTCGAAGGGCACGTGCCGTTCCCGGGAGGCCGCCTGCCGGGCCGCCTCCTCCCGCTCCTCGACCGGCAGGACGGAGACGTCCTCGACCGGCAGCGGGAACGACCCCTGTGGGGATAGCAGTTGGTAGGACTCACCGTCCCGGGCCTCGTACGTGGTGTGCAGCACCTCGTGCCGGTCGACCACGATCTCCAGGGACCGGCGCAGCGCCTCGATGTCGAGCCGCCCCCGCAGCCGGTAGAGCAGCGGCAGGTTGTAGGTGGACTGCCCGGGGTCGAGCTGGTCGACGAACCAGAGCGCCTCCTGACCGAACGACAACGGCACGGGCTGGCCCGGCGGGCGCCGCGGGATCCGGTCGGCGTCCGCCGCCTGCTGCGCGGCCCGCCGCCGGATCAGCCGCTCCATCACCCGGGCCCGCTCGCTGGGGGACAGCTCGGTGCTCTGCTTCAGCCGGTCAGCCATGGCGGCCGTCTCCTTCGTCGTCGAGCAACTGGGCCAGGTCGTCCTGGCTCAGATTCGCCAGCACGTTCTCCTCGATGCGGTTGGCGAGGGTGGCGATGTTCGGGGCGGTGTAGAAGTCGCGGACTCCGAGGGTGGTGCCGAAGGCGTTGTTGAGTCGGTTGACAACCCGGATGACCTGGAGGGAGTTGCCGCCGAGGTCGAAGAAGTTGTCGTCGGTGCTGATCGGGTTGGTGGTGGTCAGGATGGTGGTGAAGATGTCGGTGATCTGTTGTTCGGTCGGGGTCGTGGGTG
>NZ_JBDPMH010000086.1:0-982 GCF_039871735.1 Plantactinospora sp. B24E8 | reverse complement strand
GACGAGTAGTTCCGAAGTCAGGGGTCGATGTCCAGGCATGAGGAGAGGGCATCCAAGATCATGTTGTGACGCAAGACCTGGACACCCTCTTGACCGCACTGTACGTGAAGATCGACGACAGCATCCGCACGCCCCGGTGGCGCGGCAGGCCGCCGCTGCTGACCGACTCCGAACTGGTGTGCCTGGCCGTGGCGCAGGTCCTGCTCGGCGCCCGCTCGGAAGCCCACTGGATCCGCTACGCCCGCATCCATCTGGCCGGCATGTTCCCGTACCTGCCACAACGACCGGGATACAACAAGCGGCTGCGCGCCGCCCTGCCGCTGGTCAAGAAGGTGATCCGGGAACTGGCCCGTGACAGTGACTTCTGGTTCGACAACCACTGGATCGTCGACTCCACCCCGGTGCCGTGCGGCATGTCCCGACCCACCGTGCAACGCTCGGACCTGGCCGGCTGGGCCGGATACGGCTACTGCGCCTCCCACTCCCGGTTCTTCTGGGGTTTACGGCTGTACCTGGTGTGCACCCCGACCGGGATGCCGATCCTGTGGGCCCTGGCCAACCCGAAACTCGGCGAGCGGGAGGTCCTCGCCGCGATGCTGGAGGTGGAGGCCGGCGTCGTCGCCGAACACGACGGCATCCTGCTGATCAGCGACAAGGGCTTCGCGTCCAGACCACTCGAGCGGGACCTCGCCGAGCAGGGCATCACCCTGCTACGCCCGTCCCGCAAGAAGGAGAAGACGCGCTACGGCGAACCGATGCTCAAGAAGGTCCGACAGCTCATCGAGTCGGTCAACGACACACTCAAGGGCCAGCTTGATCTGGAGGAACACGGCGGACGCACCTTCGCCGGCGTCGCCGTACGGGTGGCCCAACGCCTCCTCGCGATGACCGCCGCGATCTGGCACAACAACAAGACCGGTGCACCCGTCACCCGGTCACTGATCGCCTACGACCACTGACCGGGATTCGGAACAACTCGTCT
>NZ_JBDPMH010000085.1:0-992 GCF_039871735.1 Plantactinospora sp. B24E8 | reverse complement strand
TGACGTGATCTCAGCATGGATTCGGTAGGTATCGGTATTCGAAGTGGGTGAGGTGGAGAGCGGCGCGGACGATGTCGCCGATCTGCCGTGGGCTGGCGGTGGTGTGACGAAGGGTCCGCCAGCGGCCGGTCAGGATTGCGAAGCCGCGTTCTCCGAGGCACCGCATGGATCGAAGGATCGTGTTGTGGGTGAGGTTGTCGACGGCGAGGCGGTGGCCATCGGAGGGTTGCTTGTATGGGGTGTGGATGCCCTGGCCAGAGCCTTCGTAGCCGGAGTCGGCCAGGGCCGGCAGATCCAGCGCTGAAGCGGCCCAGTACAGCGCGCCGGTGATGTCGAGCTCCTGTGCGCAGGTCAGGTCGTGTAGATGTCCTGGCATCGCATCCGAGGTCCAGATCGGTAGCCCGTCTGGGCGCATGATCGCTTGGATGTTCGCGCCGAAGTCGCGGTGCTTTCCGGAGTACCAGGCGTCGATCGTTTTGCCTTTCACGCTGGTGGTGGTTTCGGCGACCCGGTCGGTGTCGAACAGCTTCCCGTCCAGGATCACGTGCGACCAGCCGTCCGCGGCGACCCGGGCCAGGGCGTCGTGCAGGGTCGGTGTCTGCGCCGCGAGGACCCGCACGGCCTCGGCGACGTACCGGTACGCGGTCGCCCGCGACACCCCGAAGCCGGCCCCGAGGGTGGTTTTGTCCTCACCCTTACGGAACCACACCAGCACCAGAAGCGCCTGGTAGAAGCACGTCAACGCCCTCGCGTGGCGGCGGGTGCCCACCGCCCGACGCTCGGCGCGAAGCAGACGCGCCACGTGACGCACGAGTTCCCTGGGCACGTCGAGCCTGGCAGAATAGGTGATCACGTGGAGCCCTCTCGGAGACCGATTCCGTCGCAAGAACCTGTCTACCGATGGCTCCACGTCCTTATCAAAAGCTGTCCGCTATGGACGGTACGCCCGTGTCATCCCGAACCGCCCCCGGATCCTTGCTGAGATCACCTCA
>NZ_JBDPMH010000084.1:0-1063 GCF_039871735.1 Plantactinospora sp. B24E8 | reverse complement strand
CTAGGCCGTGTGTCATAAGTGCCGTTCGAGTCTCCGAAGCCAGGTGTCGATCATGCTGATGGTGGCGGTGGCTTCGTAGCGCACGGCGAGTTTGTCGTAGCGGGTGGCCACGGCGCGGTGTTGTTTGAGCAGGTTGATGCCGCACTCCACGGCGTGACGCTGCCGGTATGCGCTGGGGTCGAAGGCCGGTGGACGGCCACCCGCCGACCCCTTCTTACTTCGGTTCGCGGCCTGGTCGGCCTTGACCGGGATGACGCAGCCGATGCCACGCCGGCGCAGGTAGCTCCGGTTGGCCTTGCTGCTGTACGCCTTGTCGGCCAGGACCCGCTCCGGCCGACACCGGGGCCGACCGACGCCGAGGCGAGGCACCCGGATGCGGTCCAGCACGGTGGTGAACTGCGGGCTGTCGCCACGCTGCCCACCGGTGACCACAAACGCGAGTACCTTGCGGCCCTGCTCACAGGCCAGATGCAGCTTCGTCGTCAGACCGCCACGCGAGCGACCCAGCGCGTGATCGGCCGGCTCGACGGCGCCGGACCCGCCCGGCGGCTCGACCTGCGTGTGACTGTCCCGGCGGGCACCAGCGGCGTGCTGATGCGCCCGGGCGATCGTGGAGTCCACACTCACGTCCCAGGTGATCAACCCGAACGCGTCGGCCCGACCCTGCAACCCGGCCAGGATCCGCGCCCACACCCCGGCCCGCTGCCAGTGCCGGTACAGCCCGTACACCGTGCGCCAGTGCCCGTAGCAGTCCGGCACGTCCCGCCATGGCGCACCCGTACGGACCCGCCACCTGATCCCGTCAATCAACTGCCGCTTGCTCCACTTCGGCGGCCGACCCGGCTTCTTCGGTCGGGGCAGCAGCGGCTCCAACACCGCCCACTGCGCGTCGCTCAGGTCGTGCCGCCTCGTCACCGCTACGCTGGCCACGAGGTCTCCGTGCAGATGGTTGTCTTGGTCGATAACCCATCTACCGGAGACCTCACCGCATCCCGGTCACCGACACGCCCAGCCGATCTACCTCACAGCCAGGACCACAGGGCACTTATGACACACGGCCTAG
>NZ_JBDPMH010000083.1:0-1110 GCF_039871735.1 Plantactinospora sp. B24E8 | reverse complement strand
TGGTGTTCACCGCCGAACCAGACAGCTCATCCCACGAGGCACTGAAGTTGCTCGCCCAGTGGACGAACACGCCGGTGGCTTGAAATCCCCGTTCCGAAAGTGCCCTTCCTCCGATTCAGCATCGTGGGTGTAGACCTGTTCTATGGCCGGGACTGTCCGAACACCCTCCGTAACCACCGAATGTGAGACAGAGCCGAAGATCCGACAGTCCCGTGCCGCGCCGGTCAACCCGACCACGCTGCTCAAGTCTGACTCGGGCGGGTTCGCGTCGCGCAGGACCGCGACGAACTTCAAGACCTGAAACGGGGACGGACGCTCAACCGCATGCACAACAGCCCGCGCGAACAGGTCCGCGCGCAGGTCGAGGGCCGTCACCGGCAGCCGACCGCCGCGCTGGTCGACTCCCAGTCGGTACGCGCCGCGGAGACCGTCGGCCGGGCCAGCCGCGGCTATGACGCGGGTAAGAAGACCAACGGCCGCAAGCGTCACATCGCCGTGGACACCTGCGGCCTGCTCCTCGCTGTCCTGGTCACCGGCGCCCACGTGCAGGACCGGCCCTGCGGGGCAGACCACCTTCGTCGTCCTGCACCGCCGCTGGTGCGTCGAACGCACCTTCTCCTGGATCAACCGGTGCCGACGCATTGTCCGCGACTACGAACGGCTACCCGAGCACCACGCCGCGATGGTCCAATGGGCCATGATCATCATCATGACCCGCCGCCTCGCCCGCCACCCAAAACCCCTGATCCCCTTACTTACCAGGGTCTGAACGATCCAGGTTCTCTGCGAAGACCTGGGCCGCGACCTGGTAGCCGTCAAACGCGCGTGCTACGCCAGCGTAGGCCGCAACCTGAAGAAAGACTTCGGCGATCTCTTCCTTGGTGGCGCCGGCGTTGAGCGCGATGCGGAGCTGACCACGGAGGGGCTCCAGGACGCCGAGTGTCGTCGCGATGGTGACGGACGCCAGTGCCCGCGTCCGTGTATCTAGTGTTCTGTCTCAGTTTTGAGTAGTCGCTTGTTGGAGGGCTACTCGTCCACGTCGGACCTTGGCCAGGATCGATTCGGCGGTGGCGGTCCACACGAACGGCTTCGGGTCGTCGTTGTGCACGC
>NZ_JBDPMH010000082.1:0-1152 GCF_039871735.1 Plantactinospora sp. B24E8 | reverse complement strand
CTAGTGTTCTGTCTCAGTTTTGGCTTGCCGCTTGCTGGAGAGCGACTCGTCCACGTCGGACCTTGGCCAGGATTGATTCGGCGGTGGCGGTCCAGACGAATGGTTTCGGGTCGTCGTTGTGCACGCGTAGGTAGTCCTCGATCGCGGTGATGAGGTCGTCCACGCTGTGGAACACCCCGCGGCGGATCATCTTGTCGGTCAGTTCGGCGAACCAGCGCTCGACCATGTTCAGCCAGGACGAGCTGGTGGGGGTGAAGTGCAGGTGGAAGCGGGGATGCTTGGCCAGCCATGCCTTGACGTTGGGGTGGGTGTGGGTGCCGTAGTTGTCGACGATCAGGTGGATCTGCAGCTTGCGCGGCACCGTGGTATCGATCGTGCGCAGGAACCGCAGGAACTCGTCGTGCCGGTGCCGGGCGAAGCACTTGCCGATGACCTTGCCGGTCAGCACGTCCAGCGCCGCGAACAGTGTGGTGGTGCCATGCCGCTTGTAGTCGTGAGTCATCGTGCCGGCCCGACCGGGCTTGAGCGGCAGGCTCGGCTGCGTTCGGTCCAGGGCCTGGATCTGGGACTTCTCGTCCATGCACAGGACCACCGCCTTGTCCGGCGGGTTCAGGTACAGGCCCACGACGTCGACGAGCTTCTCCTCGAACCGCTTGTCGTTGGACAGCTTGAACGTCTCCACCAGGTGCGGCTTGAGCCCTCGGGCGTCCCAGACCCGCTGCACCGTCGCTGGACTGACACCGACCTTCGCCGCCATCGATCGGCACGACCAGTGCGTGGCCCCCTCCGGCCGCGAATGCAGCGTCAGGTCCACGATCTGGTCGATCACCGCTTGCGGGATCGACGGCTTGCGGCCCCGACCGGCGGCCACCTTGCCCAGATCGGCAAGCCCGCGCTCGGCGAACTCGGCCCGCCACGCCCGAACCGTCATCCGGGTCACCCCAGCCATCACCGCATTGTCGGCGTTGGACACCCCGTCCGCGGCGCGCAGCAGCACCTGCGCCCGCTGCACCAGCCGATGCTCGACCGTACGCGACTTGGCAAGAGACTCCAGCAGTTCCCGTTGACCGGTTTCGAGCACCAGCGGTGCGGCAGCACGCGTCACACGCACAGCCTACTAAACGGATAGCTATTTACGAAACAGAGCACTAG
>NZ_JBDPMH010000081.1:0-1157 GCF_039871735.1 Plantactinospora sp. B24E8 | reverse complement strand
CGTGGCTTGGTGTTACTTCGTGGTGATTGACTCTGGCTCGTGGGGTTGACGCAGCAGCAGCGGGCTGAACTGTCCAGTCTGGTCGGTGACCGGCGGGTGGACGCGGTGGTGGCGGGGCGGGCGCGGATGGTGTTGTGGCGCGACGAGGGCCGTAGCGCGGAGGAGGTCGCGGTCCTGGCCGGGGTGTCGCGTCCGACGGTGAACACCTGGGTACGCCGGTATCACGCCCATGGCGTGGCGGGTCTTGCCGATCGGCCCCGGCCGGGTAAGCCTGCGGAGGTTCCCGGACGGGTGCGGGCGCGGATCCTCGCCCTGAGCCGGATGGCGCCACCGGCGGTGACCGGTCTGACGCACTGGTCGAGCCGGGAGATGGCGAACTACCTGGCCGCACACGAGAACATCACGGTGTCGCACAACTTCATCGCCGATCTGTGGCGCCAGCACGGGCTCCAGCCGCATCGGTCCGGCACGTTCAAGCTCTCCAGGGATCCGGCGTTCGCTGACAAGGTCGTCGACATCGTCGGTCTGTACCTGAACCCGCCCGACGGGGCGGTCGTCCTCTGCGTCGATGAGAAGACGCAGGTCCAAGCTCTCGACCGGAGCCAGCCGCTGCTGCCGATCGACTTCGACCGCACCGAGAAACGCACCCACGACTACGTCCGGCACGGCACCACGAACCTGTTCGCCGCTCTCGATGCCGCGACCGGCATGGTCACCGCCCGATGCTTCCCGAAACGACGCGGCAGCGAGTTCCTGACCTTCATGAAAACGGTCGCCGCCGCCTACCCCGACCGCGAACTGCACGTGGTCGTGGACAACCTGTCCACCCACGCCACCGACGAGGTGAAAGCCTGGCTCGCCGCCAACCCCCGGATCGTCTTCCACTTCACCCCCACCGGCTCATCGTGGTTGAACATGATCGAGATCTGGTTCGGGATCATCACCCGGCAGGCGATCCGACGCGGCACCTTCACCTCCGTCACCCGACTGACCAGGGCGATCAACGACTACGTCACCGCGTGGAACACCAACGCGAAACCGTTCGTCTGGACCGCGACCCCCAGCGAGATCCTGGCCAAGGTCCGCTGGGTCCACACCGAGGTCCGCAAACTCCTCACCAACAACGACAAGTAAACGATCTCAATTACGCGACACTA
>NZ_JBDPMH010000080.1:0-1181 GCF_039871735.1 Plantactinospora sp. B24E8 | reverse complement strand
ACCGTCACCCCACCCACGACCCCGACCGAACAACAGATCACCGACATCTTCACCACCATCCTGACCACCACCAACCCGATCAGCACCGACGACAACTTCTTCGACCTCGGCGGCAACTCCCTCCAGGTCATCCGGGTCGTCAACCGACTCAACAACGCCTTCGGCACCACCCTCGGAGTCCGCGACTTCTACACCGCCCCGAACATCGCCACCCTCGCCAACCGCATCGACGCGTTGGCGGCACCCGACGGTCAGGACGAGGAAACGCTGCGCTGGCAGCTGCTCAACGAGGTCGAGCAGATGTCCGACGAGGAGGTCGAGCGTCTCCTCGCCGCCGAACTGGCGGGCGCCGAGCAGGCGTCCGAGCCGGACCTGGCGACCGGCTCCGGGCCGTCGGCTCCTGGTGGTCCGGTGGCCGGCCCGTCGGATGTTCGTGGGCCGGTTGACTCGCCGGTGGCCGGACCTTCGAGGGAACAGGGCGCCGAAGCCGATCTTCAGGAAGGAACGATCCAGCATGGCTGAGTTCGAGACCCGCGTGGCGAACCTGTCCGACAAGCGTCAGGCCCTGCTCGCCCTGCTGGAACAGCGTAAGAAGGCGGCGGCGGCCGCGCAGGGCGAGCCGCGACTCGGCGTCCGTCCCGCGGGCCAGCCCGTGCCGTTGTCGTTCGGCCAGGAGGCGCTCTGGTTCGTCGACCAGCTCGACCCCGGCCAGCCGACCTACAACATCGTCCAGGTGCTGCGCCTGCGTGGCCCGCTGGACGTCGTCGCGCTGCGCCGCTCCTTCGACCTGCTCGTCCAGCGGCACGAAGCGCTGCGGACGGTGTTCGCGGTACGTCAGGGGCGGCCGTTCCAGCACATCGACCAGGGTTTTGTGACCGCGACCATGGTCCGTGACGACCTTCGGCACCTGCCCGAGGAACAGCGCGAGGCCGAGGTGCAGCGTCTGGTCGGCGAGGAGGAGGTCCGGCGTCCCTTCGACCTCGCGGCCGGGCCACTGTTCCGTACCCGTCTGATCGTGCTCGACGACGAACACCACGTGCTCACCATCGGTGTCCACCACAGTGTGGCGGATGGGTGGTCGGTGGGTTTGTTGAATGGTGAGTTGTCGGTGTGTTATGGGGCGTTGGTGGGGGGTGGGGAGCCGGTTTTGGGGGAGTTGCCGGTGCAGTTTGGTGATTTTG